>NZ_DASTRI010000170.1:0-58686 GCF_035761305.1 Chitinophaga sp.
TGCAGATACGCAGCAGGGTACGGAAGTGCTGTTGTCATTTGACATGGCCAGCAAGGAGGAGGTTGATGCGCTGGCGGAAAAAGTACGGGCTGCCGGCGGTAAAACCGACCATACCCCGCATGACATGGAAGGATGGATATACGGCGGCGTGTTTACCGATATTGACGGCCACCGCTGGAACCCCGTGTACATGGACTTCAGCAAAATGCCAAAAGGATAAGTTTTCGTCGGCACATTTGCCCGTCATGTATACTTTGCCGCTATGGCACGCTTCCGGGAGAATAGCTTTGCTGTATTAATAACGGCAAAGCCTTTTTTTATGAAAGCAGCTACAGAACGTAAGATCATCCGCTGGCTACATATTGTGCTCAGCATTCCCATACTGGGATATATTTACGGGCCGGTGGCCGGTAACCCTCCTGCGGCCAATGCCGTGCGTTGGGTATTTCTGCCGGTGGTGGTGCTCAGCGGGCTATGGATGTGGAAAGGGCACTTGCTGCGGAAACGCAGGAGGGAAAAGCATCAAAAATATCAAATGCAAAATGTAAAATCTTAAATGTAAAAGTAACCGCACCAGGGTAATACCTACATTACTGCAGTAAACAGCCATACACATACAGCCGCAAACAGGGTATTGAGAAAATTCACCAGGTCGTTGCCCATATAACGCTTACGCTCAAACGCAGCGCCCAGTACGGAATCTGCCACATTACCCAGTACGCCTGCCAGTCCGGTGAAAAAGAACTGCCTGCCAAAACCAGCGGCCAGCGCATACATAAAAGCAATAATAAAAGCGCCGGCAATGCCTGCCAGCGTACCTTCCAGGCTTACCACACCATCCAGCCCGCGCACATCTTTTTTAAAGGTAAGTATGTTGTAATGGTTACGGCCGTACACCATGCCAAGCTCCGAAGACAATGTATCTGACGCGGCGGCAGCCAGGCTGCCGGCCAGCATGCCGTGATACAGCGCTGCATGCACAGGATCTGCCAGCGTGGCCAGCGCCATCAGCGCCGCTGTGCCGCCGTTGGCCAGCACCTGCCACGCATTCCTGGCCTGGGGATGAAAGCCGTTGGGGTGCAGTGCAGCCTTTACATCTTTCCGGTGAGCGGTTGCCAGCACGCCCAGCGTAAAAAAAACGGCCAGCAGCAGCAAACCATTATACCCCGCGCCTGCAAACACCACAAAACCCACTATGCCCGCTGTGAGTGCAGCCGTTACTGTTAGTTTGCGGGTACGTATGCACAGTACAATAACTACCAGCAGCAGCACGGTTACAATAACGGTATTGTTCAAAGTTAAATGTTGCATAAGAAGCAGTAAAGCTATGTAAATATAAAATCAGCAGCGGATTAGATGTATTAACGGCATCAAATAACAGGAAGGCTGCCGGCATAATGCCGTGTAGCCCTGCGCCGGCATACACCCTGGCAGCTGATCATTATTTGCCGCTGTCTGCTGTTTGCCGTTTACCAATGAACCGTTATATTTGTAACCGTTTGGTTACTATTAGCAGCAGGCGCCGGCTTCCCCTGCTGTTAACGCCACCTATTTGTTGTATCATAAAACCTTGCACAATGACGGAAAACGAAAACAAGCCATTTGCAAAAGCGTCTATGCTTATCCGTAAACCAGTAGCAGCCGTGTTCGACGCCATTGTAAATCCTGATGTGATCACTAAATTCTGGTTCACGCACAGCAGCGGCCCGCTGGCAGCAGGGCAGCAGGTAACATGGACCTGGGGCATGTTCAACCTTTCGGTGCCGGTTACAGTAAAAACCGTTACACCACACCAGGAGATTGTGATGGAGTGGGGAAACGGTAAAGATGTTACACAGGTCACCTGGACCTTCAAAACCCTGGAGGGCAAAGGCACCTATGTAACAGTGGTAAATGATGGCTTTAAGGGTAATGCCGGCGAAGTGCTGGCCGCAGTGCGCGGCAGCACGGAAGGGTTTACGCTGGTGCTGGCGGGCGCCAAAGCCTATTTGGAGCATGGCATACAACTGAACCTGGTGGCAGATAAGTTCCCGGAAGGGGTGCAGTAACCACGCCTTTATTGATCACAAACCGCAGGGTATACAGGCCCGCTTGCTGCCGGCCCAACACTGCGCGGCTTAATTACTTTCCGCCAGGGCCTTTAGCTTTTCCAGGGCCTGGGGCCAGGTTTGCAGGAAGTATTCCCTGAAGGCGTCTGCAATGTCTATATCTACCGTTACTTCTGTTTGCCCGTTCACTGTTTTCAGGGTATAGTTTTCATGCGCGCCCGCCCATTCCCTGCCGGCAGGGCTTTCCAGGTCTTCCACGCCGTTCTTTACAATGCCCAGGTGCTCTATCGACATGTATTCGTTAGGGATGCTTTCCGCGATGGTAGATACCATGCCTTCATTCGTGTCACCCAGGAACAATACCTTGCTGCCTTTTTTCCAGTCGGTTTCTGCACGCGAGCCCGGGCTGAACACGGCCGTCCATTGCCGGTAGGTGTCGTCGTTCCAGAGGGTGCTCCAAACTTTTTCGCGGGGTGCGTTCACTGTAATGCTGAATACTTGTTTTTCCATTGTTGATGGTTTTAAGTAATCAATAATTGTAAATACAGGTTAAATGGTACGTAGCAAAGTTGCAACTCTTTTTTATAAGCCGGGAGGGTAAATAGCGACTAATACAGGGGGAGATTCCGTCACGGACGGCGGCTGTTTTTTTATACATTGTTCCTTTCTGCTGGCAGGACAGCAAATAATAATATAACTTACCGCAAAATAATTTCCATGCCTTATAACGAACAACTGGCCGCGCGGGTACGCCAGGCGCTGGCCGGGCTCCCTGCTGTAGCGGAAAAGAAAATGATGGGCGGACTTACCTTTATGGTAGATGAAAAAATGTGTGTGGGGATTATGAAAGATGAGCTGATGTGCCGCATTAACCCGGATGTATATGCAGCCGCCCTGCAGCGGAAGGGCTGCCATGAAATGGCTTTGGGCGGCAGGGTGCTGAAAGGGTTTGTGCTGGTTGGCCCGGAGGGTATACAAAAAGAGGCTGATTTCAGCTACTGGATGCGGCAGGCGCTGGCGTATAATAAGATGGTGCCCCGGCGAAAGTAGCGGGCAGGGATATTTTGCGAACTTGCCGCCCGATAATTGCTGAAATTCAAAAAAAACCGTATCTTAATTATCGAATTGTTATTCTATTCTTATACATACCCCGAACACCACTTCTATTAACCTGATTCTCACTTTCTTTTCCTATTATCCGGATGCATTTACAGAATAGTTGTACCCAGTTCAGTAATATTAAATCCCGTAGTACACTATGAAACGTATTGTATTATGTACGATGCTGCTCCTGCAAAGTGCTGCTGCCGTATATGCACAAACGCAGGCATTTTCTGTAGATATTACAGCGCCCCGGTCTTTTTATACCATGCAAAAACAACCGGAATGGTGCTGGGCAGCCTGTAACCAAATGATGCTGAATGCAGTAGGCATCCCCGAAACCCAGGAGAACCAGGTGGTAAAGCTGTACGGACAACTGGTGAACCGTGGCGCCGGCACAAATTATGAGCTGGCGCGTATGCCGCTGGGCGGCCGTTATGAGAATGAGCAGGGAGAAACGGTAAATGTGCGGGTATATATTTCCTATGGCCGTTTTAATGACCCGGACGTGATCATTGACCATCTGAAAAAAGATATTCCCCTGGTAATGGCCACCAAAAAGCACGGCCGTATTTGTGTGGGCGCGGATTATGTAACGGATGGCAGCCGTTCCCGCATTACGCGGGTGCGCCTGATGGACCCTGCCGGGCCGCGCGAGCAGGTGGTGGAATATACCATGGAGCAGCTGACAGAAGCAGGCCTGATAGGGTTTATGACCATTGACCTGCAGCAGGGGGAAATGTAAAATGTAAAATACTAAATGTAAAAGCAGGGCAGTGCGTTACCTTAATGAAGGCGCAACACTTGTACCTGACTTTTACATTTAGTATTCTACATTTAATATTTTACATTCCTCTATTTATCCAGCATTTTCATGCTGGCTTCAGCGTAGCGGCTGCCCTGTACCGGGTAGCGATCCAGCAGTTCATTGATAGCGGCAAGATCTGCGGGAGTAAGGCGCGCATCAACAGCGCCGGCATTATCCTCCAGGTATTTGCGGCGTTTGGTGCCGGGAATGGGAATAATGTCCTGCCCCTGGGCGAGCACCCAGGCCAGGGCCAGCTGTGCCAGCGTGCATTGTTTGCCGGCTGCAATAGCTGTCAGCTCGTTTGTAAGCGCACGGTTATTGTCCAGGTTATCGCCTGAAAAACGGGGCAGGTTTTTGCGGAAATCATTATCCGGCAGCTTGCTCATATCCATGCTGGTAATAAAGCCCCGGCCCAGGGGAGAGTAGGGCACCAGTGATATGCCAAGCGCGCGCAGCGTGGGCAGTATTTCAGCTTCCACATCACGTGTCATTAAAGAATATTCTGTTTGCAGCGCTGCAATGGGGTGTACCGCATGAGCCCTGCGGATGGTAGCGGCGCTGGCTTCGCTCAGGCCCAGGTAGCGCACCTTGCCGGCTTTAACCAGGTCGGCCATTGCGCCTACGGTTTCTTCAATAGGCACGTTCTTGTCTACACGGTGCAGGTAGTATAGATCAATTGTATCGATCTTCAGTCTTTTCAGGCTGGCGTCTGCAGCGGTTTTTACCCACTCCGGCGATCCATCGGCATAGGTACCGGGGCTGGCGCTGGTGCCGGCTATGCCGTCTTTAAAGCGGATGCCGAATTTGGTAGCAATAAAAATTTTGCTGCGGTTAGGCACCAGTACGTTGGAGATCAGCTTTTCATTATCCCCGTTGCCGTACATGTCGGAGGTGTCCCAGAAGTTAATGCCCAGGTCTAATGCCCGGTTTAAGGTAGCAATGCTCTCTGTATCATCGCGGTCGCCGTAAAAGGCGCTCATTCCCATACATCCTAATCCAATGGCAGACAGCTGCTCCTGCGTGGTTCCCAGTTTTCTGTATTGCATAACGAAATTTATTTAGCACTTCAAAATTACGCCGCGGCAGGTTCCCGGCAATTAAACCATTCAAACAAAAGATTGCAAATTTCAAACAAGGGGTGAAAAGGTAAAAGTAAAAAGTAAAAAAGTAAAAAGATGAGAGGGGCTGCCGTCTATAGTCTTATATAGGTATGCGATGTGTTTTACATGCAATGTCTGCATTTACTTTCACCAAATAACCTGCCTATTTTATTTCAGATGCAGATCTTATATCCTGTATCCCCTATCCCGTATCCTATATCCTATATCCTATATCCTGTATCATTCATGCTACATTATTCATTCTACATCATCATTCTACATCATCAATCCTGCGCCCTTTTTACTTTTTTACTTTTTACTTTTGCTTTTACTGCAAAAGCTAATTTGAATAACTAATCCTGTAAATGTTGCAAAATCGTTATAGTACCAGGGTTCAGCTGGCTGACAGCTGAATGACAACCCACCGGTTTTTTTATAAAGCTTGTTTAAAAAAACTGTCACTATTTATATTCCCCTTATGAAAATAAGAAGGATTGCCTTATCTTCAGTACGATCGCTGTTACTCATCCAACTCCCGAATGAAAAACCCGAATTCAAATGAAACGTCCTCTTAAACATGCCATTATCCCCGGTGTAGTGGGCTTATTTTTATTTTCCGCCTGTAGCAAATCATTGCTTGTTACACCCGATATACCCGATAGCAGCACTAAAACACCTGTAACCAGCAGCGAAGTAAAGGCCCAATCCACCACGCCCGTAGGCACGGTCATATACACGAGCAATGGTTACACGCTTACTTTAACCAATAACGACGCTACTTTTGACGATGCCGAACGTCAGCGGCTGGTGAACACATTCTTTACCGTTTACCCGAAATTGTTAAATCGTTTTTATACCGGCGCTACCAAAAAGGTGAAGTTCGTTATAGATCCCACCTATAACGGCGTGGCCTATACGTCCGGTGCTGTCACCACCCTTAGCGCTGCCTGGTTTCATAACCACCCGGAAGACATTGACGTGGTAACCCATGAGGTAATGCACATTGTACAGGCCTACACCGGCGGCGCACCGGGCTGGCTTACAGAAGGCATTGCCGATTATGCCCGGTACAAATACGGCGTAAATAACGGTCCCGCCGGCTGGTCATTACCGGCCTGGAACGCTTCGCAAAACTACACAGATGCTTACCGCGTAACAGCCCGCTTCCTGGTATGGCTGGAGCTGCATGTGCGCAGCAGCATTGTAAATGACCTGAACACCGCGCTGCGTACCAAAACATATACCGGCAGCACCTGGAGCCAGCTCACAGGCAAATCCGTAGACCAGCTGTGGGCCGATTATTCACAAAACCCTGCATTATAAAATAACACGCTATTGAGCAATTAAAGTGAACACAGTACCGTAGCGTTGCTGTTACTATTCTCTCACCCCGGGAGCGATGAACAGCCGATCCTTTTCAGCAGCGCTATCTCCACGTATGCGTATATACGGCGCCGTAACCCGGCTGCCGCAGGTACTGTTTATTTTCATTATTTAAACTAAACCGTATGAAAATTCCACCGCTTAAAAGCTGCATCCCGCGCAGCATACCCGTTTTACTATTGTGCCTGGCTATCTCCTGCGGCAAGGATAGCGTTATTCCGCTGCCGCCCGGAACAAACACCGCTGCTGTAAAAGCAGCACTGGCCGCGCCGCCTGCCACCTGGCAGGAGCATTGGTTTGAGCATAACCAGCTGCTGAGCCGTATGTTTTACGACAATGATGTAGCTGTGTATTATGATAATGATGTAAGCCGCAGCGTTACCTGGCCCTATACTTACATGGGCGATGTGTGGCGCTATACCAAAAGTGTTTACGGCGCCTTTGGATCAGATCCGCGTTTGTTTGCCGTTTTTCATACCGGCAAATACAGCGGCGGCCATCCATCTACCTACTTTGACGCCAGCCACGACTACCGCAACGTGATAGACGTAGGCTCGGGCAGCACCAGCGCCTGGCTTTCAGGCGCCGGTAACGACCTGGATATTGTTACGCATGAGGTAGCGCATATTGTGGAAGGCGCCTCCAAAGGCTATCATAACTCCCCGGCTTTTGGCATATGGGGCGATAGCAAATGGGCGGAGATCTTTATCTACGATGTGTATAAAGGTTTGGGGCGAACAGCCGATGCTACGCGCTGGTATAACCTGGTGATCAATAATACCGATGGCTATCCCCGCGCAGGCACGCAGTGGTTCAGGAACTGGTTTTACCCCATTTACCAGTTGAAGGGCACTGCAGGATTAAACAAATATTTTACGCTGCTGGCGCAGTATTTTCCAAAGAACGGCCAAAACTATGCCCGTGATATGAACATGGGCGAGTTTGTGCATTTCTGGAGCGGCGCCGTAGGAAAAAACCTGAAGGCCCAGGCTACTATAGCCTTTGGCTGGACTGCCCAGTATGAAACGCAGTTCAACCAGGCACGCGCCGCATTTCCGGGCATTACCTACTGATTGATGAATAAAGGGGGATGCGCTTGTAAGTACTCACCCCGCGGCCGGCGTCTGCCATTCAATAGGCGGCCGGCCGCTTTCAGAACCTGCTGGCCAGGTCCCCAAAATACGGTCAGGCACAACATCATCAACAGCATATACAGGTATTTCAGCAGCATCAGCCAACGCATAGGGCAACCGTTTCTCCCTCCGGCCACAGGACGATGGCGTTTTTCAGCATATCAATCTCGCCCCTAAATTCTTCCCTAGCGCGATCCGGCGCAGCCGCGCATAATACATACCAGGCAGGCAGCGGCTCGCATTTATGTGCAGGAGCCGTTTATTTTTTCCCTGCTGCAGCAGCTGCGGGGCAGTGTAGTCCATGAATGGTAAACGGAATATTCCAAAATCTTGCTAAATTCGGACCGTAAACGGTAGTTTTATTATTGAACAAGGTGTTTATACAGCGATTCCACAAATCCATTACCATCCTATTTATCTTGTTAATTGTCTGCTGCAGGGTATTGGGTCAAACCTACGGACTTGATTTCCGCAGCCATGAAGTATTCCAGGATAACCGCACCGGCCTGGCCCTGGGCCTGGACCATTCCCTTTGCGCAGCCGGTAATATGGAGCTTGCCTTTGAAGTATCTTTTATTCCCAATCAGAAGAATTATTTCGGCTACCTGGTGCGGGTGATTACAGACGACGGGCGGAACATAGATCTTATATATGATTATGATAAAAGTCCGCCCATCCGCCATTTCAGGGTTGTAATAGGCGATACTTTTTCCGGTATTGTGTTTGACCTGCCCGGTATTGGCACAGAAGACCGGTGGCATACCTTCCGCCTTCAGTTTAACCGTAATAAGGGAACGATGCGCCTGCTGGCCGATAACCAGGTATTTGAGCAGCCGTTGTTGCTGCGCAGCCGTTGTTTTAAATTGTTCTTTGGCGCCAACGATTACCTGCATTTCAAAAATTCCGATGTTCCACCCATGATGCTGCGCAACATCCGCATCCTGGAAAACAACCGCCTGCAGCATTACTGGCCGCTGAACGAAGCAGCGGGCAGCCTGGCGGCCGATTCGCTGGGCGGCAATAACGGCATGGTTACCAATGCGCAGTGGGTAACACGTATGCGCAGCAACTGGCAGCAGCACGATTCATTTACGATAGACGGCGCCGCCAGCGTAGCGTTCAGCCAGGAAGAGGAAGCCCTGTATATTGTAGGCCGCGACTCCCTGTTCCGCTATTTTATTCCCATGAATAAAATAAAAGCAGCTGCCTACAGTACCGGCCCGCAGGCAGTTTCCGCCAAGTACCAATCGTTTTACAACCCCGCTGATAAAAAGATCTATCTGCTTACCATCACCATGCAGGACATGGCCGTCCTGGATCCTGCCACACTGGCCTGGGACCGGCAGCTGCCGGTATTTACAGATGGAGTAAACTACTGCCACTTCAACAAATACTATTCACCGTCCGATAGCTCGCTGTATACGTTTAACGGCTACGGTTTCTTCCTGTATAAAAGCAATATTTACCGGTATCATGTTCCCGACGGCAACCTGCAGCTGGTAGATTCGTCAAAGACCAGCATGACGCCGCGCTACCTGGCCGCATTAGGCGCGGGCGCGCACGGCGCTTATATCATGGGCGGTTACGGCAGCGCCTCGGGGCGGCAGGTGCTGAACCCCCGCAACCTGTACGACCTGGATTATTTTGATGTGCGCACCCATACCATTAAAAAGGTTTACGACCTGAAGACCGACACCGATGAATTTGTATTCGGCAACTCACTGGTGGTGGACGAACCAGCGAACAGCTATTACGGGCTTATATTTCCCAAGCATAAATTTGATTCAGAGCTGCAGCTCATAAAAGGTTCTCTTACCCAGCCTGTGTTTGAGGCAGTGGGAGATAAGATCCCTTACCGGTTCCACGACATCCGCTCTTATGCAGATGTGTTTTACGACAGCACCGCCAAACGCTTTGTAGTGCCCACGCTGTTCTATGATGAGGAAAACAACCGCACCACCATTAATATTTATACGCTATACGGGCCGCCGCTACCGGCGCTGTTACCGGCTCCCGTGCCTGCGCACCATTACACCCGCGTTATTGTGCTGTGCGCTGCTGTTGTTTTACTGTTGTTATTATTGTTTATCATACGCAGGCGCCGCAGGTTACAAACCACGGTTGCCGCCGCGCCGCCTGTACCTGTTACACCACCGGCTATGGTTCCGCCACCGGTGCAGGCAGCTGTCAACGGTGCGCATCATGATGCCGCTGTTAATCTGCCGGTGGCTGCGCCTTCTGCGCCTAACCCGCCTGCTGCTCCCGTTGCAGCCATACCGCCTGCGGCTACAGCACCTGCTGAAAAGGTAACCATTCACCTGTTTGGTGATTTCCAGGTACGCGACGCAGGCGGGGAGGAAGTTACCCGGCTATTCACGCCGCTGATACGGGAGCTGTTCCTGGTTATTTTATTGTACAGCATCCGGTGGGAGCGGGGCATCAGCTCTGAAAAGCTCAAGGAAATATTGTGGTCTGATAAATCCGCCGCCAGCGCGCGTAATAACCGCTCTGTAAACATCGCCAAGCTAAAGAACATCCTGGAAAGGATCGGTCATATCCGTATTTCCAAAGACACCGGTTACTGGAAGATAGATATTGACTACGATAAGGTGGATATTGACTACAGCCGTTACCTTGCCATTATGCGCGATAAGGGCCAGCTGAACAAAACCCTTATGGCCGGCCTGGCAGATATTATACAGCGGGGCAGCTTTCTTACCAATGACGAGCATGAATGGCTGGATGTTTTTAAATCGGAAATTTCCAACGAGATCATTGATACCTATATGCACTTCGCCTCTTCTGTTGACCTGCGCGAAGACCCGGATTTCCTGATCAAGCTCGCAAACTACGTTTATTACTTCGACCCTGTGAACGAAGATACCATGAGCATCAAGTGCAAATCCCTGGCTTACCTGGGCAAGCACTCCCTGGCCCGTGATACCTTTGAACATTTCGGCAAGGAGTATAAGCGCCTGTACGGAGAGGATTTTGAAAAGAATTTCCAGGAGATACTGGAGTAGGGCAGGGGCAGTGATTTTCCGTAACTGTATTATAACCTGTTCGTGAGCTACCCGCAAATATTGCCTGCTGTTTTCCCGCGGGGGGCGGCAAATGGGCTGTACCAGCCTGTTTGAAAGTCTGCTGCATCATTAATTCTTCAGTTCTGCTTTTCCGGCGGTACGGCGAATGGGCTGTACCTGCTTGAAAGTCTGCTGCATCATTAATTCTTCAGTTCTGCTTTTCCGGAGGTACGGCAAATGGGCTGCACCCGCCTGTTTGAAGGTCTGCTGCAGCGGTAGTTATCGTGTCAGCATCTTTTTACTAGGGGGCTTTATCAATCGTGTCGCGCCGGGCAAAGGCCCATTTGCCGCACCTCCGGAACCGCAGTGTGGGATAGAGGCAGTGAAATAGGGCAGTGGGCTGCCGCGTTGAAGGCCGGTAATTTATTACGGCTGTCAGCATATGGGCTGGCGGTGGTTCTGGTTCCGGCACTGGTTCGGGCTTATACTTCCCGTCACTGCCGTCAATACTTCACTGCTTTCCATAGGGTACGCTTCGGCAGGTCCGGGCGAAGAACCTTGGCCGGCGTGACATGCTTGATGAAGCTCCATGAATTGCGATTGCTCATACAACCTGCTGCGCTTAATGGATATTCAAAGCAGGCGGGCGCAAATATTCACGGCTGTCAGCATATGGGCTGGCGCTGGTTCTGGTTCCGGCACTGGTTCGGGCTTATACTTCCCGTCACTGCCGTCAATACTTCACTGCTTTCCATAGGGTACGCTTCGGCAGGTCCGGGCGAAGAACCTTGGCCGGCGTGACGTGCTTGATGAAGCTTCATGAATTGCGATTGCTCATACAACCTGCTGCGCTTAATAGATATTCAAAACAGGCGGGCGCAGTTCGTAGCCGGACCTGCGATGCGACCCACCTCAAAAGAAGAACACAGAAACCTGCGATGCACCCCTCCGCTCATCCGCAATTACAACCGCTCAATGATAACGCTAACACTAATTAACACTACCGCCGGCCCTATTAGTCCTTTATTAGTGCTTTATTAATGCCCGCCGGTTAATTTTATTTACAGCACCGTTAAAGATACAGCGGCATTCACGCCGGAAGTTCCACGTTATTTTCTATTTCCATCTATAAGACCAACAGGAAACCATGGTTATACGGGGAGTGTAACAGGAGCGGTCATTATGGCCGCTCCTGCCAACCCGGCAAAGCAGGCAATGCACCGCCGGTTTACACGGGCGCCGGCAACCATGCAATCTATATAGGCATACATTATTATAAATAAACTAACCGCGTGTGAAAATAAATGTGATAACAAAAGTGCGCCTGGCCGGCGATTTTTTGCCAGTTAATACGCTAATTATAGCGTTTGTTAAGGGCAGCAGCAGCCGGTTAATCTGTAATTAAGCATTTGTTAAGCGGTGCCCGTTTAACTTGTCGCCGTTTCAACCAAATTGTAAATCCACATTTTAAACACCACGGTATGAAAAAAATGCTATTTATGGTACTGGCATGTTGTATGGTCTTACAGGGCTATGCGCAAAACATAGCCGTCAGGGGCAGGGTTACCGACGAGAGCGGGGAACCGCTCATTGGCGCGGCGGTAAAAGTAAAAAATGGTAACAAGGGCGCCGTTACCAATACAGAAGGCCGCTTTTCGCTGGAAGTTCCCAACAACACCCTTTTAGTGATCTCTTATGTAGGGTACGTAGCAAAAGAAGTACCCGCATCCGCGCAGGAAATGCGCATTTCCCTGGCACGCAACAACAGCAGCCTGGGCGAAGTAGTAGTGGTAGGCTATGGTCAGCAGCGCCAGGCTACCCTTACCGGTTCCATTGCCACCGTAAAAGGCGATGAAATTAAAACCACCCGTAACGAAAATGTGCTGAACATGCTCAGCGGCCGCCTGCCGGGCGTACGCGTAGTGCAGAACAGCGCCGAGCCGGGCTCTTTCAGCAACAGCTTCGACATCCGCGGCCTGGGTGCGCCGCTCATTATCATCGATGGGGTACCCCGCGGCAACCTGAACCGCCTGGACCCCAATGATATTGAAAGCATTTCCGTGCTGAAAGACGCCGCCGCTGCCGTTTACGGTGTGCAGGCCGCCAACGGGGTAATCCTGGTTACCACCAAAAAAGGCAAGGCCGGCACCACACAGCTCAACTACACCGTAACGGTAGGGCTGCAAAAGCCCTCCGGCCTGCCCAAGGTGTTAGGCGCTATCGACTGGATGACATTGTTCAATGAAAGAGCATTGCACAATGTGAACGGCGGCTCGCCGGTATACAACCAGGCCGATTTCGACGCCTATGCAAGCGGCGCAAAAACCAGCACCGACTGGTATGGCGCGGTAATACGCAGCACCGCTCCGCAAACAGAGCACAGCCTCACTGCCAGCGGCGGATCGGAAAAAATGACCTACTTCGTAAGCCTGGGCTATTTAAGCCAGCAGGGCTTCTGGAAATCAGGCGACCTGAATTACAAAAAGTACAACGTACGCTCCAACCTTACGGCAAAAATTTCCAACAGTCTTACCGCAGAACTGCAGCTGAGCGGCATTTCAGACACCCGCAACCAGCCGTATGAAGACTCCTGGAGCATTTTTAAGGCGTTGTGGCGGCATCCGCCTACCTATTCGCTGTACGCCAACAACAACCCGGACTACATCAACTACCTGGATGATAACGGCACCAATGTGCTGGCCCTTACCAATGCAGATATTGACGGGTATAAAAAGTCCGTGTCCAACACCTTCCAGGGTACGTTTTCGCTGAACTATGCCGTACCCTTTTTAGAAGGGCTGAATGCCAAAGCGCTGTACAGCTACGATTATTCAACATCGGACAACAAAAATTTTTCCCGTTCCTTTAATGTGTACCAGGCCGTGAATGCGGGCGACAGCATCGTATATAATCCCAAGCCGTTGCAAACACCGTCTAATGTAAACAGATACTATGGCGCATCGCCCAATACCATGCTGCAGTTTTCGCTTAGCTACGCGCATACCTTTGCCCAGGCGCATAATATAGATGTGCTGGGCGTGTATGAGGAGCGCACGCAAAAGTCGGACAACTTCAGCGCCAGCCGTTACCTGGTACTGGGCACGCTGGACCAGCTGGGCACCGGCACCACCGCCAACCAGGTAGGCACGCAGGACCTGAACGGCCTTACCAACTATGCCACCAAAAGTTTTGTAGGCAAGGTGCATTACGATTATAACTCCAAATACCTGCTGGACCTCAGCGGCCGTTACGATGGTTCTTCCCGTTTTGCGCCTACCGGCCAGTGGGGCTTTTTCCCGGCCGTATCTGCCGGCTACCGCGTTTCAGAAGAAGCATTTATAAAAGATAATCCGAAGCTCACCTTCATTGATAATATCAAGATCCGTGCATCTTACGGCGTAATGGGCGATGCCAGCGGCCTGCGTTTCCAGTACCTTACCGGTTACGACTATCCCGCTTCCGGCAACCTGCAAACGCTGCCCGCCGGGTCTGTGTTTGACGGCAACTTTACCAATGCCCTGGGTTTCCGCGTGCTGCCTAACCCGGATATTACCTGGTTCAAATCAAAGTCGCTGAACTTTGGTTTGGATGCTGATTTCTGGAATGGATTGTTCGGCTTTCAGTTCGACTGGTTCCGCCGCAACCGCGATGGGCTGCTGGCTAACCGCCTGCTGTCGCTTCCCGGTTCCCTGGGCGCCGCCCTTCCGCAGGAGAACCTGAACAGCGACCAAAGCAACGGCGTGGAGCTGCTGCTCACGCACCGCAACCGCATTGGCCAGGTGAATTACAATGTAAGCGGCAATATATCTTACACCCGTACCAAATGGCGTCATTATGAACGCGCTGTTGCCGGCAACTCCTACGATAACTGGCGCAACAACGTAAACGACCGCTACAACGATGTATGGTGGGGCTACAGCGGCGCCGGCCGGTTTGAGTCGTTCCAGGATATTTACAACTATACCATAGATAACGGCGGCGGTAACCGCGCCACCGTACCGGGTGATTATAAATATGAAGACTGGAATAACGACGGTTATATCGATGACCTGGATCGTCATCCTATTGCATCTACGTACAACGGCAATACCGACAGGGGCACCAGCACGCCCAACCCGCCCCTTATCAATTTTGGGATAAGCATAGGCGTAAGCTATAAGGGTTTTGACCTGAGCGCGCTTATACAGGGCGCTGCCATGAAATGGATCGCCTACCCGGAAGCGCTGGCCACGCCGCTGAACTTTAACGGTAATGCGCTGGAGCAGTACATGGACCGCTGGCACCCTGCAGATCCTGCGGCCGACCCGTATGATCCGAACACGCAGTATGTGCCGGGCCACTTTGCCATGACAGGCACCGGGTTCGATGGCAACTCGTCCTTTGCGGTAAAAAATGCCTCCTATGCCAGGCTTAAAAGCCTGGAGCTGGGCTACACCTACGTGTTTCCGCCATCCGTTACCCGCAAGGCCAGCTTAAAGCAGGCCAGGCTGTATGTGAACGCGTACAACATGTTTACGGTAACGGGCGTACGCTATGTGGATCCCGAACACCCGTCGGACCTGTATGGCTATGTGTACCCGCTGAACAAAACGTATAACGTTGGGCTGAGTGTAGATTTTTAATGATCCAATTAAAGCATTCCACAAATGAAAAAATTCATATATCCGTTACTGATACTGCTGTGTATAACCACTGCCTGCAATAAACTGGGCATACTGCCCGATAATATTGTGCAGGATAAAGATGCCTTTGCCAGCCCGGGAGGGGTAACCGCATATTTTGCGGGCCTGTACAACCGCCTGCCCATAGAGGATTTCAAGTATAATATGTCGGCCGGTTATAACCAGTTCAATTTTATCACCAATATTAATACGCTTACCGGTGAGCTGATGTCCAGGAACGTAGGCAGCGAAAGCAATGCGCAAACCGGCTACTGGAGCGATGCCTATGTGGTGATCCGCAACGCCAACTATTTCCTGCAAACCATGCCTGCCTATGCTTTTAACTTTGACCAGGCGCAGGTAGATCATTGGCTGGGCGAAGCCCGCTTTATCCGCAGCTTCACCTACTTTGAGCTGGCCAAACGTTATGGCGGCGTGCCCATTACGCCCGGTGTGCAGTATTATCCGCAGCAAGGGCTCGAAGAGCTGCAGGTGCCGCGCAGCTCCGAGCAGGAAGTATATGATTACATCGGCAAGGACCTCGACACCGCCATTATGCTCATGAACGCCACCAGCGAGCAGCGCGGCCGCGCCAATAAGTTCATAGCTGCCGCGTTGAAATCAAGGGTAATGCTGTTTGCAGGCTCTATTGCAAAATACAATACCAAGAACATTTCAGACCCTGCCACCGGCAAGCAGGTGCAGGGCATTCCTTCCACAGAAGCAGTACGCTATTTTAAAGAAAGCTACGATGCGGCAAAGCTGGTGGAAACCGGCGGTTATGCATTGTACCGCGCATCTGCCAACAAAGAGGAGAATTATTACAACATGTTCTTTGATGTAAGCAGCGCCAATAAGGAAGCCATTTTTATGAAAGAGTACAGCGATCTGAATGCGGTGCATAGCTTTGACCTGTTTGCCATTCCTAACCAGATGAAAGGCAAGGATGGCTACAGCTCTTACATGAACCCTACGCTGGACTACGTGGAGCTGTTTGACGGCCTGCCCCGCAACCCGGACGGCAGCCTTAAAACCATTGATGCCGCCACCGGCAAGTACGCTTACTACGATAACCTGTACAGCTTTTTCCAGAATGCGGAACCGCGCCTGCTGGCCACTGTGCTCATGCCTGGCGCCACCTTTAAAGGCCAGGTGATAGATGTGCGCAGGGGCATTTATAAAGGCGACATCAGCGGCGGCATCAGCCCGTTCCCCGGCAGTGAAAGCCCTTTTCCCAACACCACTAATCCTTACGCCAACAATCCCAACATAGTGCCCGCGGTGAACAGCAGCAACCTGCCATCGCCCATCGTAGACCTGCCCAACGGCCAGAAAATGAATGCAGGCGGCTTAAGCGGCACCTACGGCACTACCGGCGGCTCAGTGACCATTTCCGGTTTCTTCCAGCGCAAGTACCTGGATGAGCGCAAGCCCGTGGCAGATGTGATTGTGAACAAATCGTTCCAGCCCTGGATGGAAATACGCTATGCCGAAGTATTGCTGAACCGTGCAGAAGCCGCCTATGAGCTGCTGAGCGCAGGACAGAATGATGTTGACTACCGCCAGGATGCCTTTATGTGCATCAACGACATCCGCGACCGCGCGGGCGCAAACCTGCTGGCCAGCCCCGCAGACCTGAACGATGTTAACATCATCCGCAATGAAAGGCGCAAGGAACTGGGTTTTGAGAATAAGATCTGGTGGGACATCAAGCGCTGGCGTACAGCCGACACTGAAATACAGAACCGTGTTTGGCTGGTGCTCAATCCCATTTATGTAGCCGCCAACGGCAAATATATTTTCGATAAAAGAAGGTATGAAGGTAACCAGCAGTTCACTTTCCAGCCTATGTGGTATTATGAGCAGATACCCAACGGCGAAATCACCAAGAACCCGAAACTTGTGCAGAACCAGTGATGCGTTACCATCCATCCATAAAATAATAAACCATGAAACGATTTTCCATACATACCTTTATAACAGGCCTGGCAATAGTACTGCTAAGCGCCTGCGCCAAGAACGATAATTATGAGGAGCCGTCGGAAACCCTTACCGGCCGTATCATCGATAACAGCACCGGCCAGCCCATACAAACAGAATCGGCCGGCATACGCATGCGCCTCGAAGAGCAGACCTGGAATAACGGTACAGGTGTAATACCGCAATACTTTAACGTAAAACCGGATGGTACTTTTAACAACAGCCGCCTGTTTAAAGGCACCTATAAGGTATACCCTATGGATGGCGCCTTTGTGCCGCTGGTAACTACCAGCGATCCTATTGTGGATAACAGCAAAACCGTTGATGTTTCCGGCGTAACCAGCGTAGAGTTTAACGTAGATCCGTTCCTGAAAGTAGAGTGGGTGGGAGAGCCCGTGGTGAACGCGGATAAAACCGTAACCGTGCAATGCCGCTTTACAAGAGGCACCGCCAATCCCGCCTACCAGTTCAATGTAACGGATGTGTTCCTGTATGTGTCTACCACGCCGTTCGTAAGCAACGCCAGCTACGATAACCGCTACTCCAACCAGGTAAAGTATAGCGGTACGGCCGGCAATGCGCTGCTGGGGCAAACCGTAAGCATCACTACTAAAGGCACGCTGGGCGCCAGCCGCACTTACTATGTGCGGGTTGGCGCGCGCACGGCCGATAACGTAAATAAACGCTACAACTACAATGAGCCTAAGCTGGTAAGCATACCGGGCGTATAGTAGAAAAGTCCATGAACTAAGGAATTTAGTTCATGGACTTTAAAAACAGAAAATATTAAACTGCATATTCAATGACTAAATGCTTATTACTGGCCGGGTTGCTTTGTTGGGCCGTTTGTAAAGGAAACCAGGTGCGCGCGGTAAGCGGCGCACATTGCCATGTTGAACAAACAAAGCAAACCGGGGCCAAACAGGGCCCTGCGAAAAAGGCGCCCGCCAAAGCCGCAAAGGCCAAACCTGCCGCAAAGCCGGCAGCCAAACCCGTAGCCAGCGCGCAGGACATTGAAGAAGGCAAAGCCCTGCTGTCCAAATCAGATTGCCTGGCCTGCCATAAGGTAGATCAGAAGTTGGTAGGCCCGGCCTATATGGATGTTGCCAAAAAATATCCTAATACAGCCGCCAGTGTAACGCAGCTGTCAACAAAGGTGCTTAACGGCGGCTCCGGCGTATGGGGCCAGGTGGCCATGGCGCCGCACCCCACGCTGCCGGCGGCCGATGCAAAGAAAATGGTGCAGTACATCCTATCCCTTAATGCAAAATAACAGGCGCAGATGAGCAAATTACATAACAAGTGGCGTATAACGGCAGGCCTGTTGCTGGGCAGCCTGCTTATTTACCAGTGCCGGTCGTCACAACCCGCATTAAAGCATGATGCAACCGGCAAGGTGATTGTAAACCCGCATCCCGATCCTTCCTATAAATCCGTAAAAGACGCCATGCGGTCTATTTACCTGCAGCCCGGCTATCACCTGCAGCTGGTAGCCAGCGAGCCGATGGTGCAGGAGCCCGTAGCCATTGCCTGGGATGGCAATGCGTGCATGTACGTAGCAGAAATGCTTACCTACATGATGGACATCAACGGCACTGATGAGAACAAACCGGTATGCCGGGTATCGTTGCTGGAAGATACTAACGGTGACGGGCGTATGGATAAAAGCTCCGTGTTCATCGACAGCCTGGTGCTGCCCCGCATGCTGCTGTGCGTAGGCCATAAGCTGCTGGTAAACGAAACCTACACATACAATATTTACAGCTATGCCGATACCAACGGCGACGGCAAGGCCGATGAAAAGGTACAGGTATATAAGAACGACACGCCGGACACCCGCAACCTGGAGCACCAGAAAAGCGGCCTGCTGTGGAACCTGGATAACTGGATCTATGTAAGCTGCGACCCTGTGCGTTATAAGTACAAAGACGGCCGGCTGGTAGCCGACTCCCTGGCCAACTCGCCCGGCGGGCAGTGGGGTGTGGGCAACGATGATTACGGCCGCCTGTTCTTTTCCAGCGCAGGTGCGGAAATACCGGCGCTGGGCTTCCAGATCAACCCGTCTTACGGCATCCTGAATCCGCGCGATCAGTTCAGCGATGCATTTCAGGCAGTATGGCCTATCATTGCCACGCCCGATGTGCAGGGCGGTATGAGCCGCCTGCGCCCCGATACCACGCTCAATCATTTTACCGCCAGCTGCGGCCAGTCTGTTTTCCGCGGCAATGCCCTGCCGGCCGACCTGGAAGGCGACCTGCTTGTTTGCGAGCCGGTAGGCCGTTTAATACGCCGCGCCAAAGTAATAAATACCAACGGCAAAATAAGCCTGGTAAACGCCTACAACCAGCAGGAGTTTATTGCATCTACAGATATGAATTTCCGCCCGGTGAACACCGTTACCGGGCCGGATGGCTGCCTGTACATAGTAGATATGTACCACGGCATTATACAGGAAAGCAACTGGACAAAGGAAGGCAGCTTCCTGCGCCCCCGCATTTTGAACAAGGGGTTGGATAAGCATATTGGCCGCGGCCGCATTTACCGCGTGGTGCATGATGGCTACCAACCGGGTCCCAAACCGCATATGCTGGACGATAGCGGCCAGCAGCTGCTTGCCTGGCTCGATCATCCCAACGGCTGGTGGCGCGATAATGCGCAAAGAGAGATCATTGTGCGCAACGACCGCTCCCTTATACCCGCCCTGCAGCAGATAGCGCTGGGACAATCAGCCATTGGCAAAAACACCGGCGCACTGGCACGTATACACGCCCTGTGGACGCTGGAAGGTTTAAACGCCGCCGGCAAGGATATTTTATATAAAGCCATGCGCGACACCGCCGCAGCGGTGCGTAAAACCGCGGTTTGGATCAGCGAGCAGTACGTAAAGCAAAATGATGCAGACATGATCAGCCACCTGGCAGCGCTGCAGCACGACCCTTCGGCAGATGTGCAGGTGCAGCTGGTAAACACCCTTTCCACCGCTAAGTCGGACGAAGCAAAAAGCCTGGCAGCCGCTATTGTAAGCAACGGCGCCGATAAGGAGTTTATGCACGGCGTTGCCCGCAGCATTGAGGTGAATATTAATACTAAGCTATTCGGCCGCCGCCTGGGCAGCATGCCTGCTGCCAGCCGTAACCTTATTTTGCATGGCGCCACTATTTACAAACAGCTCTGCTCCACCTGCCATGGGCCGGATGGTAAAGGCATTGCAGTAGGCAACAGCGGCGCTACCGCTGCGCCGCCCTTTGTAGGCTCCGGGCGCGTGAACGGCGACGATGTAAAGCTTATGAAGATATTGCTCAACGGCCTTACCGGGCCTATTGACGGCAAAACCTATGCAGATATTATGGCGCCCTTTGGCGCTTCCAATAATGATGAATGGGTAGCCTCCGTACTCAGCTACATACGCTACACATTTGGGCAGCACCGTGAGCGTAACCGTAATTATTCACCGGTGGTATCGGTGGATAAGGTGAAGAAGGTGCGCGCCGAAACCGCCAACCGCGGCCGGTTCTGGACGCTGGAAGAGCTGGAGGAAAAATAACCGTTTATATAAACGTCGGAAAGGATTGGTATTGTTTTGTGAAGGTTCTTTTCAATGAAACAATATTGTCAATAAAGATTTAAAACAGGTGATCAGGTTAATATATAGCTGCATGTAAATATTGATGGATAATGCCGAAAAGAATAAAGATGAAGCACTTATTATATACCGCTGCCTGCTGCCTGGCCATGGCCGGGGCGGCACATGGGCAATCGCGTGTACAGTCCCAGCCGCTTTTACCGTCACAATCGCAGTCGCAGTCCCTCACGCAATACGTGAACCCGTACATTGGCTCCGGCGGCCATGGGCATGTGTTTGTAGGCGCCAGCGTGCCCTTTGGCGCTGTGCAGGTGGGGCCCACTAATATATTCAAAGGGTGGGACTGGGACTCGGGGTACAACTACGGGGACAGCATTCTCATTGGCTTTTCGCACCTGCACCTGAACGGCACGGGCATTGGCGACCTGGGAGATATACTCATTATGCCCTACACCGGCGAGATCAAAACCGATAAAGGCACAGAAGCAAACCACCGCGCAGGCTACGCCTCCCTGTACTCCCATGCAACAGAAAAGGTAAAGCCCGGCTATTACTTCGTAAAGCTGGATGATTATAATGTAACCGCAGCGCTTACTGCATCGGAGCGCGTAGGCTTTCACCAGTATAATTTTCCCGGCAGCGCCACTGCCCGCGTAATAATAGACCTGGAAGAAGGTACGCAGGACAAAGCCACCGCAACCTTTATTGAGCAGGTAGATGCGCAAACCTTTAAAGGCTACCGCTATTCAAAGGGCTGGGCAAAAGACCAGCGCGTGTACTTCGCTATCCGTACGTCCGTGCCCGTTAAGCAGTTCAGCGTATACGATAAAGACAGGCTGCAGCCCGGCAGCAGGGGAGAAGGCAATGCCATTAAAGGCATTATGAGCTTTGATGAAAGCCCTTTTACCCTGCAGATGAAAGTAGGCATTTCACCGGTAAGCGCCGATAATGCCCTGGCAAACATAGATGCGGAAATACCCGGCTGGAACTTTCAGCAGGTAGCCCGCAATGCAGATGAAAAATGGAATAAGGAGCTTTCCAAAATACAGGTAACCGCTAAAGACAACAAAGAAAAGCGCATTTTTTATACATCCCTCTATCATACCATGATAGACCCGGCTATTTTCAATGACCATAACGGCGACTACCGCGGGGCCGACAAGCAACCGCATAACAGCACGGCCTTTACGAACTATTCCATCTTTTCCATGTGGGACACCTACCGTGCCGCTCACCCGCTGTACACTATTATTGAGCCGGAACGCACGGCAGACATGATCAACTCTATGCTGGCTATTTATGACCAGCAGGGTAAGCTGCCCATCTGGCACCTGAACGCCAACGAAACCGGCACCATGGTAGGCATCAGCAGCATGCAGATAGTGGCAGAAGCTTACCTGAAAGGCATTAAGGGATTTGATGCAAACCGCGCGTACAACGCAATAAAAGGCACTGCCATGGGCGACAGCCTGGGCCTGATGTACGTGAAGAACTTTAAACCCATACCCGGCGACCGTTTCCGCGGTTCTGTAGCACGCGCGCTGGAATATGACATAAGCGATGCCAGCACCGCCCTCATGGCCAAAGCCATGCATAAACAGGACGACTACACGTATTTCAGCAAGCGCGCGCAAAACTACCATCAATATTACGACGCCGGTACCGGCTTTTTCCGCGCCGTATTGCAGAACGGCAGCCGCCGCCCGGATTTTGACGCCATGAAAGCGCCCAGCCGCGACTATACCGAAGGCAATGCCTGGCAATACCTTTGGCTGGTGCCCGGCGATGTGCCCGGACTTATAAAGCTCCTGGGCGGAGAAAAGATGTTCGCCGCCCGGCTCGACAGCTTTTTTACGCTGGACATTCAAAGCAGCAGCACCCTGCAGGATCTTACCGGCCTTATAGGGCAGTATGCCCATGGCAATGAGCCCGGCCACCATATCAGCTACCTGTACGCCTACGCCGGCCAGCAGTGGAAAACTGCTGAAAAGGTGCGCTACATAATGCGTGAAATGTACCGCGACCAGCCCGATGGCACCATCGGTAATGAGGATTGCGGGCAAATGTCGGCCTGGAACGTATTCTCCTCCCTGGGCTTCTACCCGGTATTTCCCGCTTCCGGCGCTTATGTGATCGGCAGCCCCGCGGTAGATAAAGCCGTAATACAAACGCCCTCCGGCAAGCCCTTTACCATTATTGCGGTAAATAACAGCCCGGAGAATATTTACATACAACGTATTACGCTAAACGGTAAGGAGTACACGAAAAGCTATTTGCTGCACAGCGATATTGTACGGGGCGGTACCCTGCAGTACTGGATGGGCAGCAAACCCAATTACAACTTTGGCGCATCACCCGCGCAGCGCCCGCAATAAGCAGCGTTGCCCGGTTAAAAATATGGAAGCACATGAAAGTATTTGTATTAACAGCAATAGTGGCTGCTACGGTATATACAGCTTTTAGCGGCAGCCCGCAGGCACGCCCGTACCCGCTGGTAACAGCCGGCGCAGTAGATGCCACTACCCTGGATAAAAAAGTGATGTTTGGTTACCAGGGCTGGTTTGGCACGCCAAACGACGGCTCGGGCAACGGCGCCTGGAAACACTGGTTCCGCAACAACCAGCCCGACTCAGCGCACGCTACCTTCGATTGCTGGCCCGATATGCGGGAATACCCTGCCGACGTACAGGAAGCCACCACCATGCACTATGCAAACGGGCAGCCCGCAAAGCTGTATTCTGCCTACAAATACCCGGTGGTTGACCTGCACTTTAAATGGATGCAGCAGCACAACCTCGATGGCGTATTTGCACAGCGCTTTGTAGGCGAAATAAGCGGCGCGCGCGGCCGCCGGCATTTTAACCAGGTAGTGCGCAACATTCAGCAGGCCAGTGAAAAGTACGGGCGCGTGTACTGTATCATGTACGATATTTCCGGGGCAGGCCCGCGCTGGAAGGAGATGATCATGAAAGACTGGCAATACCTGGTAGACTCGCTGCATGTTACCACCGGCAAATCGTACCTGCACCACAAGGGCAGGCCGCTGTTAGCCATCTGGGGCCTGGGCTTTGACCATACCGCCTTTGCAACAGCTGCGGCTACCGATACCCTGCTGCAATGGTTTCATGCAACAGCGCCCGCAAAATACCGGGCCACCATTATGGGCGGCGTAAACAATACCTGGATGGGCCAGCCCGAACCCTGGAAAAGCGTGTTTAAACGCCTGGATGTTATCAGCCCCTGGGCCGTAGGCCGCTACCGGGACGAGCAGGGGGCCAACAAATTCTGCGATACCGCCGTGGTTCCCGACAAAGCTTACTGCGACCGGCAAAAGATAGACTACATGCCGGTGATATTTCCCGGGTTTTCCTGGTACAACCTGCGTAACGGCCGCTCGCCTTTTAACCAGATACCGCGCAACGGCGGCCGCTTTTTCTGGCATCAGTCGTATAACGTGCTCAAAGCCGGTGTGCGCATGGTGTATATCGCCATGTACGATGAGGTGGATGAAGGCACCGCCATGTTCAAGATAGCACCGGCAGCCGCGCAAAAGCCGGTGGACGGCAGGTTTGTGTCGCTTAACCAGGACGGGGAGCAGCTGCCGGCCGACTGGTACCTGCAGCTGGCAGGCGCCACCGCGGAAATTTTACGTGGGAAAGCGGTTAACAGCCCCGCTATTCCATCGTCTTTAAAAAAGTAAACCACGTATATGATCTTGAAACTCAAAAAAAGTATAACCGTTTGCGTAATAGCCTGCCTGCCGGCTGTGCAGGCTTTTGCGCAAAACAATACGCTCAGGCTGTGGTACAATGCACCCGCAGGCAAGGTGTGGGAGGCCGCGCTGCCCGTAGGCAATGGGCGGCTGGCTGCCATGGTGTACGGCAATCCCGCTGTGGAAACCCTGCAGCTGAATGAGTCCACTGTGTGGAGCGGCAGCCCTAACCGCAACGACAACCCCGCTGCGCTTGCCGCCCTGCCGGAAATACGCCGTCTTATTTTCAACGGGCAGTTTAAGGAAGCCAGTAAAATGGCAGCCGAAAACATACAGTCCAAAAAGAACAACGGCATGAAGTACCAGACAGTGGGGGACCTGCAGCTCACCTTTCCGGGGCATGACCGGTACACGGATTATTACCGCGAGCTGAACCTGGAAACCGCTGTTGCCAAAACCACCTATAAAGTAAACGGCGTTACCTATACCCGGGAAGTATTTGCCACTGTGCCGGACCAGGTGATCGTGATGCGCCTGCAGGCCGATAAGCCCGGCAGCATTACGTTCCAGGCTGCGCTGCATAGTGAGCATAAATCGGGGGTGACCGTAACAGGCAGCAATGAGCTGCAGCTGTCGGGCATAACCAGCGATAAGGAAGGAGTGCCCGGCAAGGTAAAATTCCGCTCCCTGGTAAAGCTGAAAAATGAAGGCGGCACTATCGCAGCGGATAATAATACACTGCGTGTTACCGGCGCCAATGCCGTTACCCTTTTTATTTCCATAGCCACCAACTATGTGAACTACCACAACATCAGCGCCAATGAAGCCAAACGCGCCGGCGATTACCTGGCCAAAGCATTGCAGAAGCGCTATGGCGCGCTGCGTGCCGCGCATGTAGCAGCCTATCAAAAATATTTTAATCGCGTGCATCTTGACCTGGGCGCTACCGACTCCGTAAAGAACCCTACGGATGTACGCCTGCGCGATTTTGCACAGGCCAATGATCCGCAGCTGGTAACCCTGTACTTCCAGTTCGGGCGGTACCTGTTAATAAGCGCATCGCAGCCCGGCGGCCAGCCCGCCACCCTGCAGGGCCTCTGGAATAACAGGATGGACCCGCCCTGGGGCAGCAAGTACACCATTAACATTAATACGGAAATGAACTACTGGCCGGCAGAGGAAACCAACCTACCGGAAATGCATATGCCCCTGGTGCAAATGGTAAAGGAGCTGTCGGTAACCGGGCAGGAAACCGCCCGCGTAATGTACGGCGCCGGCGGCTGGGTAGCGCATCATAATACTGACCTGTGGCGTATAACCGGCCCCGTAGACGGCATTTATTCCGCTATGTGGCCCATGGGCGGCGCCTGGCTAAGCCGCCACCTGTGGGAGAAGTACCTGTACAACGGCGATAAAAAATACCTGCAAAGCGTGTACCCCGCACTGAGAGGCGCTGCGCAGTTTTATCTCGATTTCCTGGTGCCTGAGCCCACGCATCAATGGCTGGTGGTAACGCCTTCCATGTCGCCGGAAAACGCGCCCAAAGCGCATCCTGGCATTTCCATCTGCGCGGGCGCTACCATGGATAACCAGCTGGTGTTTGACCTGTTTACGAACACTATCAACGCCGCCGCCGCGTTGCATACAGATGCCGCGCTGGTGGCCCGCCTCAAAGCTGCCCGCGGCAAGCTGCCGCCAATGCAGGTAGGGCAGTACGGGCAGCTGCAGGAGTGGCTGCAGGACCTTGACAATCCCGATGATAAGCACCGCCATGTATCGCACCTGTTTGGCCTGTACCCGGCCAACCAGGTATCGCCTTACCGCACGCCGGAGCTGTTTGACGCCGCCCGCACATCGTTGATACAGCGCGGCGATATTTCCACCGGCTGGTCTATGGGCTGGAAGGTGAACCTGTGGGCGCGCCTGCTGGACGGCAACCATGCATGGAAGCTGATAAAGAACCAGCTTACCCCTGCAGGCAGAAACCAGGGGAGGGAGAACAGCGGCGGCGGCACTTATCCCAACCTGTTCGACGCGCATCCGCCTTTCCAGATAGACGGCAACTTCGGCTGCACCGCGGGCATTACTGAAATGCTGCTGCAAAGCCACGATGGCGCCATAGATCTGCTGCCCGCCCTGCCTGACGACTGGAAGAACGGCCGTGTAGGCGGCCTCCGTGCAAGAGGCGGTTTTGAAATAACAGACCTGCAGTGGAAGAACGGGCAGCTTACCAGCGTGACCATACGCTCCACGTTGGGCGGCAACTGCCGTTTGCGCGTGCCCAATGCATTGCAGGCAAATGGTATGCTGAAGCCGGCCACCGGCAATAACAGCAATGGGTTTTACCAGCCGGAAACCACACCACGCCCGCTTGTGGCGGCACAGGCAACGCTGCCGGCGCCGGTGCTGAAGCCAACGCTGTTATATGATTTTGAAACGCAACCGGGGAAAACGTATACGTTTAAAATGTAAAAGGCGGGCGCAGCCCCTCAACGCTATTGATAATGAAGCCACTGATCATCCTTTTATGCATCTTTTCCACAGCCGCCACTGCCCAAATAAAGGTGGCCTGCATCGGCGCCAGCATTACTTACGGCGCCACTGTGCCTGACCGGGAGCGCAATTCTTTTCCGGCGCAGCTGCAAACACTGCTGGGCAGCAAATATGTTGTTACCAACTACGGTGTAAGCGGCGCCACCCTGTTAAGCAAGGGCAATCATCCCTACACCGGCGCCAGGGAGTACAAGCAGGCATTGCAAAGCAACCCGGATATTGTGTTCATTGACCTGGGCGGAAACGACGCCAAGCTGGTAAACCGTGTGCATATGAATGAATACGAAGCGGATTATCATGCGCTGGTACGCTCCTTTGCGCAGCTGCCCTCGCACCCGCGCATTATTATGCTGGGCCCTGTAGTGTCTTTTGTAACAGATACCACCGGTATCTGGGATGCGGTAATTGTAAAGCAGGTGATACCGCACATGCAAAACGTAGCCCTGCAGGAAGGGCTGGAAATGCTGGACATGCACCCGCTGCTGGTGAACAGGCCGGAGCTGTTCCCCGATAAGATACATCTCAATGCAGAAGGCCTGGGCATTATGGCCAAAAGATTATACGATCAGCTGCAGGTGCGGCAGGATCGTGCCTTTGATATTTTCAACCGGCTTACCGTACCCAAAACCATCAGCGCATTTAACGGTTACGCCTGTGCGGATTTTAAGCTGGATGATCATGCCTGCAAGGTGGTAAAGCCCCGCTATGCCGCCAAAGGCCATCCCTGGATATGGCGCGCCCGCTTCTGGGGCCATGAGCCGCAAACAGACATTGCGCTGCTGGAACGTGGCTTTCACGTGGTGTACTGCGATGTGGCGGAGCTGCTGGGCAACCGCGAAGCCATACAAACCTGGAACCGTTTTTACCATCTCGTAAACAAGGCCGGCCTGGCGCATAAAGCCGCTATGGAAGGCATGAGCAGGGGAGGCGTGTACGTGTTTAACTGGGCAGCGGAAAACCCGGACAAGGTAGCCTGCGTGTACGTGGATAATCCCGTGCTGGACCTCAAAAGCTGGCCCGGCGGCCTGGGGAAGAACAAGCCCGATCCCAACGTGCTGCCGCAAATGAAAGCAGATTATCATATTACTACCGCTGCGCAGCTGCAGCAGTTCAAAGGCAGCCCGGTAAATAAGGTAAAGGACATTGTGAAGGGTAAGTACCCGATACTCATATTGTGTGCAGATGCAGATGAAGCAGTGCCGCCGGCAGAGAATACCCTGCTGTTTGAGCGGAAGGTAAAGGCGTTGCACGGGCAGATCACGGTAATGCATAAACCTGGTTTTAAGCATCATCCGCATAGTTTGCCCAACCCTTCACCCATCGTTGAGTTTACTCTGAGCGCAACGACCCATGCGCTTTTCATTGTTCAATAGCGTGAAAAAAGGGCCGGCTATTCCTGGCTGGCCCAATTTTTTTCGACCTGAAAACTCCGTACCTTCACTCCCCGAAAGGCAATAGTTACATCAACCTGGCTTTATGCATATGAACAAAAGAACCTTGATACTGTGCGTGGCAATGTTATCATCCCTCCTGGTAAAAGGGCAGTCCAGCTGGACCCTGAAAGCCCGTGAGAGCGATATTGAAATCTATACCAAAAATGTAGAAAACTCTCCCTTTAAAGCCATCAGGGTACGTTGTGCGGTGCCGGCTACCCTGGCCCAGCTGGTAACCGTTATACTGGATGTGAACACCGGCGTGGAGTGGGTATACAGCACCAAATCCAGCACCCTGCTAAAGCAGGTAAGTCCGTCAGAGCTGTATTATTATTCAGAAGTAAGCCTGCCCTGGCCCGTTAGTAACCGCGATTTTGTAGCCCACCTTATTGCCACCCAGGACCCGCAAACCAAAGTAGTTACGATTAACGGCCCTACAGTGGCCAACTATGTACCGGAAAAAAAGAACATTGTGCGTGTGCACCGCTCCTATGGTAAGTGGATCCTCACTCCCGGCGCCAGGCCAGGTACGGTGCTCATAGATTATACGCTGGAAACAGACCCCGGTGGCTCCTTACCACCCTGGCTGGTGAACCTGTTTGCCACCAGGGGGCCTGCCGAAACCTTTAAAAAGCTCAAGGAGCAGCTAAAGAAGCCCCGCTACCAGCATGCCCGCCTGCCGTTTATTACGGAGCCGTAATTAATTCGTAGCGCCGCCATTCACCAGCAAATGCTGCCCGTTTACAAAAGACGACAGGTCACTGGCAAAGAACTCTGCAACATTGGCCACGTCTTCCACTTCCGCCAGCCGTCCCATAGGGCAGCTGTCCAGCAGCTGTTTGCGCAGGGCAGGGTAGCTGCCGGGCTCCGTGAAAATGCCGGAATGGTCTACTGCAAAGGGAATGATGGAGTTTACTGTTACGCCGCGGTGCCCGATCTCTTTGGAAAGAATATCCACCAGGTAACGGGGGGTGGTTTTACTGCCGCCGTATACGGCCATGCCGGGCACGGGGAAAGCCGTGGTGCTGGAAGCAATGTAAATAATGCGGCCATTGTCTTCCACGTTGCGGGCGGCCTGCTGCAGCGTAAAGTAGGCGCCTTTGGTGTTGATGGAAAATACTTTGTCGAACTGTTCTTCGGTAAATTCCGTTACCGGCACTTCCACCATTTCAATACCGGCATTGGCTACTACAATATCTATCTTCCCGAAAGCTTTTTTAGCTTCGGCAAACAGGCGTTCCAGGTCGGCCACCTTGCTTACATCGGCCTGTATGGCTATTACTTTAACGCCCATAGCGGTAATGTTGCTGAGCACTTCGTCGGCAGATGCTTTGTCTTTTGAGTAATTGATAACAATGTCAGCGCCCAGGGCTGCATATCTTTCTGCGATGGCTTTTCCCAGTCCTCTTACAGATCCTGTAATCAAGGCCACTTTATTTTTTAAGCTGTTCATAATAGTCCGGTTTTAATTATTAATGCTTCATTATTAATTCTTAATTAGTTCACGCCATTCCTCCATTGGCGCCTATGTTCTGCGCATTGATCCATTTGGCGTCGTCGCTGGCCAGGAAGGTGACTACTTTGGCAATGTCTTCCGGTTCGCCAATGCGGTTAAAGGCAGCCAGGCCGGCCAGCCGGTCAATTAATTCCTGTGGTTTTCCTTTGGTAAAAAGTTCGGTGTTGGTAGGGCCGGGAGATATGGTGTTCACATTAATACCGCGGCTGCCCACTTCCTTGGCAAATATGCGGGTAAACTGCTCTACGGCGGCTTTGGTGCCTACATAGGTAGCGTAGGTAGGCATCATTACCCGGGTGGTGGTAGAGGAGAAGTTAATAATGCTGCCGTTGTCGGCCAGGCGGGTGGCGGCTTCGCGCAGGGTGTTGAATACGCCTTTTACATTAATGTCGAACTGCCGGCTGAAATCTTCATCCGTAGTGTCTTTTACCAGTTTGGTGATCATAATGCCCGCGTTGTTCACCAGTATGTCAAGCCGGCCGTAATGGGCAATGGCGGTATCAAACAGGTTTTTTACTTCAGCAGTGTTGCTTACATCCGCCTGCACGGCAATGGCGTCGCCGCCGGCGGCTTTAATGCTGTTCACCACCTGGTCGGCGGCGTCTTTACCGCCGGCATAGTTAATGACTACTTTAGCGCCTGCGGCAGCCAGGTGGCGGGCAACGGTAGCGCCAATGCCTCTTGAAGCGCCGGTTACTAATGCAATTTTGTTGGTTAGCGTGCTCATATTACTTTGTTTTTATTGTTTACAATTGTGTTGTTCACAATACAAAGGTCATATAAGCGCACGCCGGAAAGATGCAAATATTACACGATTAGATACAAATATCTAAGGTGCTGCTTTTACATTCTTCCGGTACAGCACCGGGGAAAGGGCGGTGTATTTCTTGAAGTAATTACTGAAATGCGTGCTTTCGGCAAAGCCAAGCTGGTAGGCTATTTCTTTAATAGGGGTGTCGGAATGCTGCAGCAGTGATTTGGCTTCTGCAATGGTTTTCTCCGTGATCCAGGTACTGATGGATTTGCCGGTTTTGGTTTTAATAACATTGCCCAGGTAATTCGGGTGCAGGTGCTGGGCTGCCGCATAGTCCTGTACGCGGAACACGTTTTCCGCCCTTCCGCTGCGCAGGTCGCGGTAATGCTGTTCCAGCATCCGTTTAAAGGTTTTTACAATTTGCGAGCTGCGGTTGCCTTCATAAATGGGGTTATAATCTTCCCAGAAATATTCCTTTACTTTCAGCAGTATCACCACAAACAGGCTGCCGATGATCCTGTTTTTGTAGGGAGAGCCGGACAGGAAAGCCTGCTCTATCTGTAAATACAGCTGCTCAAACTCCGCATACACCTCCGGCCGCAATACCCGCGGCTGCACGGTTTCCGACAGCAGAAAGGGGAACTCCTCAAAAATGCGCGGGTGCACATTCTCTTTGAGGAAGCTTTCGCTCAGCGTTACCAGGTACACTTCCTCAAGCCGCTCCCAATAGTGCGATTTATAGTGACCGGGATTGGTGAAGTAGATCATGTTGGGCACTGTATTAAATTCCAGCTCGTCGGTAGTATAGCGGCCCTGGGCATCTTTTACAAATACAAAGGAAAAGAAGTTGGGCTTATATACTTCCGACCGGAAAGGCAGCCGTTGGCCAAGGATGTTCCGGAGGCTATGGATGGTAAATTGCGTATGCTCGTTCAGGTTATCAAGCGGTAATCCCTGCGCAACGTACTGGTCGTACAGGGTGTTGTAAATGATGATAGGTCCGGATTTTTTGGTGTGTGGCATGGAATGAATGCTGTTGCACCAAAATACAAAAAAAGTTCTCCGTTTAAAAATTGATGGCATTTATGCATTATATTTGATTAAATATAAATGCTGATTTTCCCCACTTTCAAAAACCATCAAATGAAATTTTCAACCACCTTATGCCTTCTCGTAATATTCGCTTGCGGATGCAGTAGCATTAACGTGCAGACAAAACTTTTAAGTGAACAAAAATTACTTAAGGATAGCGCGAATAATATAAGCGAAAGGGTAGCCGGCTATATGTACAAAGGCCTTAACGACAAAGCAAAGGCGGAACAGTTGCAACTTGGAGCCGTTTATGCCCGGTTGATAGATATCCAGTCTTCACTTGACAGCCTTGCAAATGTGAAACAATAGTTGCAGCATTTCAAGACACTACTTTTTTATCAGGTCACATGTATTTTCAAACCGCTTTTCCGGGCATTCTATTTATACTAACTTTAAAAGAAAAATGGAAAATAAAGGGCTGCTATTTATTCCGGATATCAGCGGCTTTACCCGGTTTGTTACGGAAACGGAAATTGAACATAGCCGCTATATTATCCAGGACCTGCTGGAGATATTGATTAATGCCAATGAAACAGGACTCGAAATTTCAGAGATAGAAGGAGATGCCATCCTGTTCTATAAGTTCGGTGCGCCCATGCAGCTGGAAGCCCTGTACAAACAGGTGGAGAAAATGTTCTGCGCCTTTCACCGCCACCTGGTTGCCTATGAATACCGCCGCCTGTGCCAGTGCAAAGCCTGCATATCAGCCATTAACCTGTCCCTTAAAGTAATTACCCATTACGGGGAGTTTACCAGCTATAATGTAAAGAACTTCAGCAAGCTGATAGGCAAGGATATTATTGTAGCCCACCAGCTGCTGAAAAACGATATTGAGCAGCATGAATACTGGCTGGTTACAGACAGCATGCTGCCGCAGGCGCCCCCGGCGGGCTTTGCCGCCTGGATGCAGTGGAACCACAGCGCCAAGCAAACGGAGCATGGCAGCATTCCTTTTCACTACACGCAGCTTAGCCGCCTGAAGGAGGAGCTGCCGCCGGAATATCCCGCCTGTCCTGAACTGGAGCAGCAGGTAAAGGTGCTGTCTGTGAGCAGAACCTATCCTGTTAATATCAAGCAGCTGTTCTATACTGCCTGCCATCCTGAGTTCCGCCACCGCTGGCAAAAGAATGTGCTGTCTGCGCACGACCTGGATCACCGCCTTCCCGGTATCGGCAACCGCTACCGCTACGAGCTTACCACCGGCCCGCAGGTAGTGTATGTAAGCAGCTTCACCTACAATCCCGAAAACAGCATTATGCTGGTTGAAATGGAGGAAAAGCAGAAAAGCTCCCTGCATTTTGTTATGAAGGCTACAGCTGCTGATACCACTCACTTTACGCTGTCTTATTACATCCATAAAAGCCTGTTCAGCAAACTCCTGTTCGGGCTTACCGCGAAGGCCCGGGTAGCGCGCGATCTGCAGGCATCCCTGCAGCAGCTGGAGCAGCTGTTGCAGGAAATAGAAGTGCCGCCGTTCTGATAAGCATATCTCCGCAAGAAACGGGTTTTCTCCCTGCCGGTGTGCTGGTAGTTTTGCAGCATCAACAAATTGTTCCGCTATGCACATCAGCAGCGAACCGGCTATCCTGTATTTCGGCACGCCGGTAGTTTTGATCAGCACCCTCAATGAAAACGGCAGCGCCAACCTGGCGCCCATGTCATCTGCCTTTTGGCTGGGATGGCGTTGTATACTGGGTCTGGCTGCATCCTCCAAAACCACGCAAAACATGATCCGTACCGGGCAGTGTGTGCTTAACCTGCCTTCTGTACAGCAGGCCGCTGCTGTAAACCGGCTGGCCCGCACCACGGGCAGCAATCCTGTGCCGGAAGGCAAGCGGCAAAAAGGCTACCGCTATGAACCTGCCAAGTCTGAAACCGCGGGGTTAACGCCCCTGCCTGCTGCAACCGTGGCGCCGCCGCGGGTACAGGAATGCCCTGTGCATATGGAAGCTGCCGTAGCAGCGGTACATGGGGTGGGGGAAGATGAACCTTTACAGAAAGGAAAGATCGTAAGCATTGAGCTGCGCATACAGCGTGTATACATTGATGATAGTATTGCCCTTCACTATTAATTATTCATTCTTCATTATTAATTACTACTGTTGCAGCGCCTTCAAGCTATCTTTCCGGGCCTTTTCCAGCTGTTTCTCGCGCTCTTTCTGCTCTTTTTTCTGCTGTTTCTCCTGCCTGCGGAAGAACCCGCGCAGCAAAAAGTTATGGCGCACGGCTACCATATTGGTATCGAGCTTGCCGGTGCTGGCGGCCAGGTTGCGGAGGGTGAGCTGCAGGTCGCGGGCGGCGCTGGTGTCGTTCAGCAATACGCCTGCCGGCGAGCCGCTGCTGTTTAGCTTGTCGCTGATGTCGTTGCTGGCCTGCTGCAGGTTGGCCACTACGTCATTGGCCCGGCGGGCTATGGTATCTAACCCGGTGGCGGTATTGCGCAGGCGCTGGAATATAACCGTGTCCGTTACCAGCTCGTTAGCCAGGGTGCCTTCGTTCTGCAGCTTGGCCGTATAGGCGGCCAGATTATTGGTGAGGCGCTGTGCATTGGCTGCGCTGCTGCCCAGCCTCGACATGGTATTGGTCAGGTTCACATATATGGTGCTGTCGGTCACCAGCTTGCCTATGGTGCCATGGCCTTCAGAGATCTGTTGCGCCAGCTTTGCCAGGGTGCCTGTTATTTGTACCAGGTTCTTGTTGTTCACCTGCAGGGTGTCCAGTATTTCGTCCGTGCTGATGCTGGTTTCCACCTGTATCATGTCGCCGTCTTCAATAACCGGGGTGCGGCCGGTGCCGCCGCTCAGCGCAATAATTTTGTTGCCCACCAGCCCGTCTGTGCTTACGCGGGCTTTTACATCTTTATGAATGAACTCGCGGGAGCTTTTGTCGATATTCATCAGCACCTCTATCTGGTTATGCCGGATGAAGGTGATGCTTTTGATCATGCCTACCTTTACGCCCGCATACCAAACATTGTTGCCTTTGGAGAGGCCGCCTACATCCTTGAAAATGGCTTTCACCTGTACCGACGACATGAATGTTTTCCGTTGTCCGCCCAGCGCAAGCACAGCCACGGCAAAAATCACCAGCCCCAGGAAGCTGAATATACCTACCTTAACGGCTCTTGATCTGCTAGTTTCTTTCATCTGTTATTTTTTTATCTTTTTAACAGCCCGGCAGGAGCCGGCGTTTCATAAGCTTTATTGTATAAAATTATAATCATAGAACTCCCGTATCAATTCATCGTTATCGCTGAAAACTTCATCAAAGTTGCCCTGTTTAATGAACCGGCCTTCCTTCATTACGGCAATCTTGTCGCCGGTGGCTTTGGCGCACGCCAGGTCGTGGGTAATAATGATAGCGCTGGTATGAAAGCGCTGCTGCACTTCGTTAATGAGGTTATTGATGTCGGTGCACGTAATAGGGTCCAGGCCAGCTGTGGGCTCGTCGTACAGCATGATTTCGGGCCGCAGTATCAGGGTGCGCCCCACGCCGATACGCTTGCGCTGCCCGCCCGACAGCTCCGCCGGCATCTGGTTAATGGTGTGGGAAAGGCCCACGGCTTCGAGCACCACCGCCACCCGCCGGTCGCGTTCTTTTTTAGGCATATGCGGCATGTTACGGCGCAGGGGGAACGAAAGGTTTTCGCCCACCGTCATGCTATCATACAAAGCCCCGTTCTGGAAGCAAAAGCCCACTTTCAGGCGCAGGTCGCGCAGCGCTACGGGGTCCAGCTTCTCCACCTCCTGGCCTAGCACATTCACGGTACCGGAGTCGGGGTAAAGCAAACCGGAAATGATCTTTATCAGCACCGATTTTCCTGTGCCTGAGCGGCCCAGCACTACAATGTTCTCGCCCCGGTGCAGGTCCAGGTTTACGCCCCGCAGCACGTGGTTGTCGCCAAAGGATTTATACAGGTCCCGTATAGCGATCACCGTTTCATTCCAGTGAATATCCGGAGTAAATGACTTCATATATTTAGCGCAGCATGTTAATTACTTGAACAATAATGATCTCCTCAATAAATATCAGGAACATGGATATTACCACGCTTACATTGGCGGCCTTGCCCACACCCTGTGTTCCCTGGGTGGCATGATACCCCTGGTAGCACGCCACCACGCTGATGGTAAACCCGTACACCAGCGCTTTTATCAGCGACGACCAGTAATCCAGGAACGAAATGTTCTGGAAAGCATTCTGGAAAAAGGTGGTGATGCTGGTTTGCTCATTCAGGTGAATATCTATATAAGAGCCGATCATGGCTATAATACCGTTATAGCACATCAGCAGCGGCACACATACGGTAGACGCCATGATGCGTGTTACCACCAGGTATTTGAAAGGGTTGATGGCCGACACCTCCATTGCATCAATCTGCTCGGTTACCTTCATGGAAGCCAGCTCGGCCCCGATGCTGGAACCTACCTTACCTGCACATATGAGGGCCGTTACCAGGGGGGCCAGCGCACGTATCACCGCAATGGAAATAAGCGACGGCAACCACGACGTAGCGCCGAACTCTGCCAGCGACGGGCGCGATTGTTTTGTAAATACCAGCCCGGTAATAAATCCCGTAAGCGTGATCAGCAACAGTGATTTATTCCCTATATAATAGCATTGGCGCACAAATTCCCTGGCTTCAAATGGTGGGCGGAACACCTCCCGGAAAAAGCGGAGGACGAACTTGAGCACATTATAAAAATCCAGGAAAAAATTGTCGATGCCTTTGGTAATAACCGGACGTTCTGATCTTTCGGTAGATCCCATAGCTGGTGTTTATCTATTAATAATTTGACCTTTCTCACTTGCCCTTCCGCTGGTCACATGCATATTACGATAATTAAAACAAACAACATTCCAGAAGGGTAGTAGGTTCAAAACCACGCTGATCAGGTAAATTTATTGGTAATCAACCATTCATGCAAGCCTATGGGAGGTATGCATTGTACAATCTGTGGAGTATAATCCCGGTAAGGCGGTTGGGGGAGGAGCAATAATGATGATTTAATAAGGTCATAAAAATGCCCCGGTTGCGGGGGATTGTAACAAAATGATAGACAAATAATTGCGGGGGGAGTTTACAAATATTGTAAAGATTTGTATCTTTGGCTATGAGAATAATCGAGATGGCCACCAGAAGGCAAAGACCGGTTATTGTTAATATAGCAGAGGATGAAGATTTTAAGGTGCTTAGTGAAAAGCGCTATTCCTTTAACTGGAAATCATTTAAAAAAACAACAACGGTATATAAATTACGGATCGAGAAAGAGAACGATATTTTAGGGGTAATGGGAATTGTAGATATACCCGCTGAAAAAAGAGTAGAAATTAAGCTGCTTGCTACCTCAATTGAAAATATTGGCAGCAATAAGGTGTATGACAGGGTTGCCGGCTGCTTAATTGCTTATGCATGCCGTATTGCAATTACCAATTATGGAATGGATGCCTGTATATCACTGGTGCCTAAAACCCAGTTGATTAAGCACTATATGCAAAAATATCATATGCTGAATGCCGGCCGGCAGCTATTCCTTGAAGGGCATGCATTATTTCTGCTAATGAGAGAATATATTGAATGAAGCATACATTAATGAAAGCAAATACTAAAAAACATACTTCCGGAGAATTGGCTGAAGCGTTGGTATATCCGGTAACGCTTACGCCTGCGCAAAAAAAGGAAGCAGCCAGCCAGCTAGCTGCTGCCCGGAAAAAAGCGCAGGAGAAAATGAACGATAAAAATAAGTTGGCCCTGCAGCTTTTACAGCTGAAATTCCAGGTTCAGGATTATATTGAAAGTAAAAAATATGACATTGAAAAACACTTCGGCTACTTTCTGAAACAATACATTGAAATACTGGAGCTGAAAAGAAAGGCCTTTGCAGAAGATATTAGTATTGATGAAACCATGCTCAGCCAATTGATCAATATGCACAGAACGCCTCCAGATTACATATCCATCAGGCTTGAGTTGCACTCCAATAATATTATCCCGGCCGATTACTGGTTTAAGCTTATTGAAAAGCAAAAGGAGCATAAAATTAAAACCGATCAGACTTTAAGAGATAAGGAAAAGAAATTTGTCCATAAAACTGCTATAGGCTTATAAACCACCATCCTCCACCACCATGCCGCTCCGCCTTCTGCCACTCCTGCTCCTCCTTACACTCACTACCGCCGCTCATGCCCAGCAACCAACCCTCCGGCAGCAGCTGCAAGCCATTATTGCCGGTAAAAAATCGCATATAGGTGTTTCCGTTAGGGCAGTGGAGGATAATGACACCCTTTCTATTAATGCCGCTGCCCATTATCCCATGCAAAGCGTGTTCAAGTTTCACCTGGCCCTGCTGGTGCTGCATAAGGTGGATGAAGGAACGCTGCAGCTGGATAAACCGGTGCATATTAAGCAGCAAAACCTGCAGAAAGATACCTGGAGCCCCCTGCGCGAAGCGCATACGGCCCCGGAATTTGATCTGTCCTTGAAAGAGATATTAAGGTACACGGTATCGGAAAGCGATAATAACGGCTGCGACCTGCTGTTCAATATGGTAGGCGGCCCTGGAGCGGTGAACAGGTACATTCATGCACTGGGCATAAAGGAGGTGAACATTGCGGCCAATGAAGCGCAGATGCATGCTGCCTGGGATGTACAGTACCGTAACTGGACAACCCCCACAGCCGCCACGCAGCTGCTGCAAAAGTGCTATATGCAGCCCGTTTTGTCCGCCGGCAGCAAGGAGCTGCTGTTACGATATATGCGGGTGTCCGGTAAAACCAACCGCCTGGGAAGCCGGCTGCCGCAAGGGGCGGAGGTAGCCCATAAAGCCGGCACCTCCGGTACCAACGCACAGCACCTTACCGCGGCATTCAACGATATAGGCATTATTACCCTGCCTAGCGGAAAGCATATAGCCGTTGCCGTATTCATATCCAACTCCCTGGAAAATGAAGCGGTCAATTACCGCATTATCGCCGATATAGGCAGGGCCGTATGGGATTATTACACCCGGCAAAATCAAAGCGCTACCGGCCAGGTTTATCCTGCAACGCGGTTTTAAACAGCTTCCGGTAGCGTACAGTCCCATTTGCAGCGATACTTTATTGGTGAGTTTATTTTGAACCGAATACTTTTTGCGGCCAACTACGCTTATTTGCCGTCTTAATTTGGTTATCAGGAGTGGAATGTACCACTTTCTTCAATGTTTAAATTTATTACGTCGGCCCAACTTTTGCAAACAGTTGTTAGCTAACGTTTTCATCTTTATGCCACTGCGCTGTGCTTTACTGCTTATTTGTTATTTATCTGTTCTGCAAGTCCGATTAGTAGTCCTTCAACCCCACGAATGTAACATAGCCGGTATATGCCTTGATAGTTAACAATTTCGTCAACAAGTTCAGCGCCTTGTTTGGTAAGCCTGGATACCAGCTCATCAATATTGTCAACTTTGAACATAACTCTTAAGTATCCTAAAGAATTAACGGGCGCTGTTCTATGATCTGAAACAGTTGCCGGTGTTATAAATCTTGAAAGTTCAAGCCGGCTATGCCCGTCGGGTGTAACCATCATCGCAATTTCTACGGATTGATTTTTAAGTCCTGTTACCCGCCCGGACCATTCGCCTTCAACCATTGATCGTCCTTCAAGTTTTAGCCCTATTTCTGTGAAAAATGATATTGCGTTATCAAGGTTTTCTACAACGATACCAACGTTGTTCAATTCCGGTAAGTTGTTTTTTGTCATATCGTTTCTGTTATATTGTTAGTCAATACCTGCTGTGCTGGCGATTTTAGTCAAGGTTCCAATAAGCATCATTCATAGTTTCCGGGTCATCTGTTCCTGCTGCATCAATTAGCCAATCGCGTGAATGATAGTAATAATCCCTATTGCCATAATTATTGTTATAAGCAATTGGCGGTTCGTATGTTTCATCTAAATAATACCCATATTGCAACATCATTTCTTCACTTGTCAAATCGGGTATTAGCAGCTTGTTTTCAAAGTCAACCAAAACACTATTTGCTTTTTCAAATTTTTGTTGGTTTAATCTTAGTGTTTCGTGCGGAAATTTATAATCAACGTTCTCTATAATAGGTTCGTATTCAAAAATTGTTTTGTTAAGCCTGTTTGTCTTGAATGACTTTAAGCGTTTTAATTTAAAAGTTTCGTTTAGGAATAACGGGTTTATTGTGAAAAAACCAACGTTCTTTAAGGCCCAATTCAAATAATTGACATCTGGATTTAGTAAGAGCGAATTTTCCGCAATTTCCGTTTCTTTGCTAAATGTTTGTTTTGTTAGAGTGAAGGGAATTGTAAAATCAGATTGGAAAACTTTTTCTAATAATACGGATAATTTTTCCGCCCGATCGTCATCATTTGAGTTCTCCCAAAATACTTTTGTACTTGTGGCAATAAAATTTTGAGTGAGAAAATACGCTATTCCGTATTCTCTTGTTTCTTTTACTAATTCTATATCTTCCGGAGTAATTTCAAAATGCCCGGTTTGAACTTTATAAGCATAATCTTTTTGTGAAATAAATGATAATACACAGTCGAAAAGATCTCTTATAGTTGTGTAAGTGTTTCTTTTAATTTTGCCGCGAAGAATATCGTCCAATTTCTTTCCTTTGTACTTCCCGAAGGAAATTGGATATTCACTATTGAAATTCTTTGTAATCTTCTTGTCAACAACTTTCCCGTTTTCAAATTTTAGCCAAACATAGCTATCATAATATCCACACCAATGGTCGTAATGGTAATCGCCAAAGCCAAATTTAAGAATTCCTGAATACCAATCTGCTAAAACAGGTGCTGTGCTGTTAAAAAGGTCTTTAAAAGTATAGTTTGAACTTTCAAGATTTGTTATATACAAATGGTCGCCTTTCAAAAGCCAATGACCTTGATAGCCTCTCCAATGAGCAGTTGTAAACATCTCAAACCTGATGTCTTTATTCTTTTCCAGGAATGGATTTAAAGGCGCTTCATTCAGCGAAAAGGTTTCATTTCTATATGTCAGAATTTCCTGTGCTTGAACGGTCATTGTTGTACGGTTGATTAAAATGGCTACTAACGTTAAAGCATGGGCAATGTGGTGGCATTTAGGATTCGGTCTGAACAGACTAGCATGATAAACGTTTATTGTCGAACCACTTTATCCGCCATTACGAAAGCCTTGTTATCTGCTGTTATTCTTCTTCTAATATTCTCAGTAATCGTTGGTTAAGATACAATTTTTCCTTTCCAACTTTTACCGGTTTCCCAATCATTGCTTTCGGTTACGCCACACAAACACTTGTAATAAGCTGCTTTGTTTTTGATGATATATTCACTCAGGTAAATTGCAGGTGTATCAAGTAAACCTGGGAGTTTGAGGTAAGTTCTATGTTTGTTTTTATTATAAGGGTGAAAATACGGAAATTTTACGCTCGTTCGTATGATAAGAGTAAAATTTACGCTCGTTCTGATTTGGCTTAAAATGCCTAATTACCAGTAACATACATCTTCTTAACAAGCTCCGGAAGTTTAAGTGTTTCAATAAAGTTGCTGTTAAATCGCTTGTCAAATGGGTTGATGGTGTCAAAATGCCAACAGTCAAAAATTCTGTGGGTTTCATCTTCGTCCTAAAGTAAAATTTGTTCGCCCATTTGGCAAACGACAAAGCAATTTCTTTTTTATCGTTTTGCCCTTGTTGCAAATAGAGATAAACCAATTTCAAAAACACATCTCCCCATAATTATTAATTCTTCATTCTTAATTATTAATTCCTCACCACCACCTCATAAATCCTTTTCACCTGCCGGATGTGCCGCTTCGCATGCGACACTGCAAAGCATACCCATTCCAGCTTTGTCAGCTGCCCCATTTGCGGAAAATCAAACCCGGTATAGGTCATAGAAAGGTCCTGTGCCTGGATGGCCTTTCCCGTGCGGTGCACCATGGCTTCCATCTCCTGCAGCAGCTGCTGTTTGTTATATTCGCCCGGTTCAGGTATAACAAAATCGGGCGACTGTAATTTGGTGCTGAAGTCGAGGAACACGCTTTTAATAGCGGCTTCCTTTTCATCCGGCGCACGCAGGGTAGGGGCGCCCGGCGCTTCAATCGCATCGGCGATAGCGCCTTTCTGCAAATGCCGGCCTACCTGTGCGGCGGTCCAGCTGCCGGCGGCGGGCGGGGTGTTCAGCTGTTCCTGTGAAAAGGCAGACAGCAGCTGCAGCAGCTCCCTGTAAGTGTTCATATACTCCTGGTAAATTGCCTGGTTGTTGATCATAATGCTATTGTTTTAGGATGATATTGCAAACTTACAATGCCGGATAAAAGTACATGAGGTAGTAATGCGACAATAAAGGGGGCAAATCAGACATTTACCCCAGGCGTATCATATTTCATTTATTGTATATTTGCATGGGACAATCACTATACACCTACAACCACCATCTCCTATGAGTACAGGAATAGATGTACGCAGTCTTCCCTGCCCGCACTGCGGCAGCGTAAACAGCCCGTTAAACGCCACGCTGGTAGCTGAAGTAATGAGCTTTATTTTCCTTACGCACCTGCGCAGGCAGGTGGTCATCGGCTGCCCCGGCTGCCTGGATAAGGCCATACAGCGCGCGCAGATACGAACACTGCTCCTGGGCTGGTGGGGCATTCCCTTTGGCATTATCCGCACGGTGGGAGCCATTGCAGGCAACATAAAGCATAAGCAGCAGCTGCGCCACGCAACCGGGCCTACTGAGGTGCTGGAAAGTTTTGTACGCAGCAATGCGGCGCAGCTGGTTATGCGGAGGGAGCATCCCCGGGCGCTGCAAAACCTTATCAAAAACCCATAAAATATTACATTTACACAAACACCGCTACCTGCAGCCGTGTCACACATTACCGCAACCGCCACACCTGCAACCGGAATATAATACCTGTACCTATGCGTATACTCGTTTGTTTTTTCTGTATTGCTTACGGCTTTGCCGCCCGCGCCCAAACAGATACGGCACTGGCCAATAAAAAGCGCGAAGCCGCTATCGCCCTGATGGATGAAGGCCGTCCTGCAGCAGCCCTGCTGGTGCTTGACACTGCGCAAAAACTGGCACCGGACGACCCGGATATTGCCTATGAAATGGCCTACGCCCACTACCAGCAAAAGGATTATGAAAGCGCTATTGCCATACTTAAAAGGCTGGTTAAACGGAAAGATGCAACAGACCGGGTGTACCAGATGCTGGGCAACAGCTACGACCTCACCGGCAAAAGCAGCAAGGCCATTGCCACCTACGAAAAAGGCCTGAAGCTGTTCCCCAATGCCGGCACCCTTTATCTCGAAAGGGGAGTAATGGAGCTGGGGCTCAAGCAGTATAACAAAGCCCTGGCCTTTTTTGAAGCCGGCATACAGGCCGACCCGCAATTTCCATCCAACTATTACTGGGCCGCCCGCCTGTTCTTTGACTCGGATGAGGAGGTTTGGGCCATGATATATGGGGAGATATTCATCAACCTGGAACGCAACACCAAACGCACGGAGGAGATCAGCAAGCTGCTGTATTACACCTATAAATCGGAAATTAAGTTTAAGGATGATACCAGCGTAACCGTTAGCTTCAGCAAGCAGACGGCTGTTAACATTTTCTACGATCCCAAGAAAGGCCCGGCCTCCCTGGCGGCGCAGCTTGAAAACGCCCTGAAGCTGCCTTACGGCACCGGCGTATATGAGCCAACGTTAGCGGTGGCAGTGGCGGGAGAGAAGATAGTGAACCTGGCCAGCCTGCATAACATACGCACAAAGTTCCTGGATGCATACACACAGCTGGGCCACCAGCAGAAAGAACCGGTAGTGCTGTTCGATTACCAGCAGCAGGTACGCGCTGCCGGCCACTTTGAAGCCTATAACTACTGGGTGCTCGGTAACGGCAACCAGCAGGAGTTTGAAGACTGGCGCATGAGCAACCCACAGCAATGGAAAAATTTTGTAAGCTGGTTCACCACCCACGGTTTACAGGTAACACAGGAAAATAAATGCTACAGGAGTAAATATTAAAACATAGGGTAGAGGATGAAACCTTACCGCAGCTGCTACCAGGTTTCGGACCTGTAGCTGGCAATCACTTTGCAAATGGCGGTAGCGGGATTGGTTTGCTGGGCTGCCACTGCAATCTGTTGCAGCAGGCGCTTTAAATGCCCGTAGGTGTGCGGCTTGGTTAAAAAGCATGATGCGCCTAGGCTGTTGGCGGTTTCCCGGTCGCTTTGCTCCGAGGAGGTAGAGTACATGATCACCGGTATGTGTTTTAAGCCGTCGTAGGTTTTAAGCTTTTGCAGGAACTGCCATCCGTTCATTACCGGCAGGTTAATATCCAGGAAAATAACATCCGGCTCCTTAATGCGCCTGGATGCCAGCTGCAGGAAAGCTTCTTCACCATCCATGGCCAGGTCGCAATCAACAACCGGGTTTACAGCCGCCAGCGCCTCGGTAAATAATTCCCGGTCGTCACTGTCGTCGTCAATTAACAGAAAGGTTCTCGCTGCTTTCATTGCTCGTAGGTTTTAAAATATCGTATATGGTCCTTTGCGTCAGATATGTTGCATGGTTTGTATAAGGGGTAACACAATAGTAAATACGGCGCCTTCATTTCTTACACCGGTGGCAGTTATATTCCCATGGTGCCGTTCAACTATTTTTTTGCATAGGGCTAGTCCAAGGCCTGTGCCTTCATATTTATCCTTGGCATTGAGCCGGGTAAAGGTATCAAAAATCCGTCGTGCATATTCCTGTTCAAATCCTATGCCGTTATCGGTAAGCACAATCTCCGCATAGTCGCCGTTAGGCTCTTTTTGTATTGAACAGGTGATGCTGATCACCGGCAAAGCGTTTGTTTGCGCAAACTTCAGCGAATTGTTAATAAGATTATAAAATAGCTGGTAAATGAGAATGGAGGCTCCCTCTATGGTGGGCAGCTGCTCCCGTACAATACGGGCGCCTTTTTGCTGTATGCTTACTTCCAGGTCTTCTTCAATGCTGGCCAGCGTTTTATTCAGGTCTACTTTTTCAATGGATTGTTCGGCGCCGTTAAGGGTAGAGTAGTTAAGCACGCCTTCTATCATGGAAAAGATCCTTTCTGTTGCATGCTGCACTTTAGCCATAAATAATTTGCCCCGTTCCGGCAGCTGGTCGCCGTATTCATCCAGCACGCGGTTGGTAAAGGTTTTGATCTTGCGCACCGGCTCTTTCAGGTCATGGCTGGCTACATGGGCAAACTGCTGCAGGTCGTTGTTGGATTGCTGCAGGGTAACATTCAGCGCTTCCAGCTCGCGGGTGCGTTTTTTAACTTCTTCTTCCAGCACCGCAGCATATTCCCGCGCGGTATGGATGTCGGTGGTGGTGCCAAACCATTTGCTGGTAATGCCGTTGTCGTCTTTCTGCGGAATGCTGCGGCTCAGGTGCCAGCGGTAGCTGCCGTCTTTCATCAGCAGGCGGTGTTCCAGCTGGAATATGGCGCCTGTTGCAATAGCGGTTGCCCATGCTTTTTCCGTTGCCGCCAGGTCTTCGGGATGTATCAGCGCTTTCCAGCTCCAGCGCCTGTTTTGCTGTTGCACGGTTTCGTCCCCGAACTCTGAGAAGCGGCTGTTAATATACATTATCTTTCCACCGGCATTGGCTACCCACACCAGCTGCGGCATAGCATTGGCCATTTCCCGCAGCTCCTGCTCGCTTTGTTCAATACCATGCCGCGCCACCACCTGTTCAGATACATCGGTAGCTACGGCTATAATACCGGTAATGGCCCCATGCCCGTCGCGCAGGGGCGCATATATAAAGTTCAGGTATACCTGTTCCGGCCTGCCGTGGCGCAGCAGGTTAACCGGCACTTCGTTGCCGCGGTAAGGAACGCCTGTGGTATATACCCGCCGCAGTATTTTGCCAAAGCCCTGCTCTGCTATTTCCGGCATCGCTTCCAGCAGGGGGCGGTTGATCACGGCTTCATGGGGGCGGCCCCACAGCTCCAGCCCGCGCTCATTTACAATTTCAATGTTAAAGGTATTGCCCCGCAGCAGCACGGTGGGTATGGGCGACTGCATAATTACGCTGCGCAGGTTTTGTTCGGAAGCAATGCGGCTTTTGGCGATCCTGATATTGGCTTCCACGCGCGCCAGCAGCTCGCGCGATGAAAAAGGTTTTACCAGGTAGTCGTCTGCGCCGGCTTCCAGCCCGTCTACCCTTGACTCTTCCCCTGCGCGGGCCGATAAAAAAATCACCGGCGTATGCTGCAGGTCGGGGTGGCTGCGCACCTGCCGTAGCAGCGCAAAGCCGTCGAGCTTCGGCATCATAATGTCCGACAGCAAAAGATCCGGCTTATACTGCCGCATTTTGTCAAAAGCTTCTTCTCCGTTAACAGCGGTAACTACGCGAAACTGCCCGGCAAGCAGCCGTTGCACATACTCCCGCATATCGGCATTGTCATCTGCCAGCAGCACGGTATAAGCGGGCTGTTCTGAAGGCTGTTCTTCATGGCTGTTGCCGGCAGGTATTTCCACCAGCCCGGGCACCCATTTCAGCGCCTCCTGTAAAAAGGCATTGGTTTGTATGGATGGGGCGGCGTCCGGGGAATGGCCGGTAATGCGGCTGGCGTCAAGATGGGCCTTGCCGGTAGGTATGCGCACGGTAAAGGTAGATCCCGCGCCCTGCCGGCTGGTTACTGTAATATTGCCCTGGTGCAGCTTCACCAGCTCCTTTACCATGGCCAGGCCTATGCCGGTGCCTTCCTGGCTGCGGCCCTGCATGTTCTCTATACGGTGAAAGCGGTCGAATATCCGGTTCAGCTGGTCGGCTGCAATGCCAATGCCGGTATCTGATACCGACAGCAGCACGTGGTGGTCTTCCATATGCAGCCGCACATCTATCCGCCCTTTATTCGTATATTTGAAAGCGTTAGATACCAGGTTTAATACTATCTTCTCCCACATGTCCACATCCACGTACACTTCTGCCGGTACTTCGTCGCAGTAAACGTTCAGCTGCAGGCCTGCTTTTTCAATCGCCGGGCGGAAGGTGCCGGCCAGGTCGGCGGTGAGCGTGCATATATCCACCTTGCAGAAGTGCCCTTCTATCCGTTCCGCCTCTATGCGTGAAAAATCCAGCAGCGTGTTTACCAGCTTTTGCATGCGCAGGGCATTGCGGTAGGCAATATCCAGCTGCGCTTTATACGCGGCGTCAATACCCGGGTTTTTCAGGTTTTCCTCTATAGGGCCCAGCAGCAGGGTAAGCGGGGTACGGAACTCGTGGCTGATGTTGGAGAAAAAGGCGGTTTTAACCCGGTCCAGCTCTGCCAGCGCCGCGGCTCTTTTCCTTTCCTCTTCCAGTACATGCACATCTGCAAAGCTGGACACTACCTGGTCGGCAATGAGGTTGCAGAAGCTCATGTATTTATCATCCAGCAGCCGGTAGGGGTTAAAGCCCGCTACCAGGAAACCGTACGGCTCTTTGGCGGTTGCCGGCACCACCGGCAGTATAATGGCTTTGCCGGGCGCAATTTTCCAGGCGCCTTTAGGCATGGCGCCCATGCGCTCCTGCAGGTTTTCCAGCACCTGCAGCTGCCGGGTAACAGCGGCTTTTTGCAGCAGCGCGCCAAGGTCGCTGTTCGCCTCCAGGCTTATTTCACGGGGCACAATGCCGGCGCTTTCCCCCAGCGTTGTAGTATGCGCCAGGGTGGCTTTGTTATCCTTAACGGTATAAAACAGGGCAAATGGAAAATCATGCGGGTTCTCCTGCAGCGTGCAAATGAGCTGCTGTATCACGGCATGGCCGGATTGCAGGCCGGTTAACCGTTTACCCAGCTGCGTAAGGGTGCGCAGCTGCCGTTCGCTGATAACACGGTCTGTAACATCCACGTTATAGCAGATCATGCCGGCGGTACCGCCGTTATCGCCCGGTATGGGCGTGTAGGAAAAGGTGTAATAGGTTTCTTCTGCATACCCGTTCCGCTCCATGATCAGCAGCTGCGACTCGGCATAGATGCCTTCGTTTTTTTCCATTACCTGCTGCAGCATGGGCGCAATATCTTTCCAGATGTCTTTCCATACAACAGCTGCGGGGCTGCCCAGCGCACGGGGATGCTTGCCCCCTGCAATTGCCTTATAGGGATCGTTATAGAATTTTATCAGCTCTTTGCCCCAGCCTATCCATATGGGCTGCCGGGAGGTGAGCATAATGCGTATGCAGGTCCGGAGGCTTTGTGGCCATTTTTCTACAGGGCCCAGCGGCGTAGCTGCCCAGTCAAATGCACGGATCCGGGCGCCCATTTCGCCGCCACCTGCCAGGAACTCAGGGATAACCGGAACATTCGTATTCATAAGAGGGTTTAAGGTGCTGTCAATTTAGTAAATAACTTGCATTCAACTTTTAATAAAATAATAATATGGCATACCGTACTATTTTTATGCCAACAAGTTACCGTTTACGCCGGGCAAAGCCCTGGGCGCTATTTTCCTGTTATGCTCCCGCATAGCCCCGTACATCTTTTAAAGGCTGTTTTATGGCTGCGCCATTGCACCCCAACTGCGGAAAAACGGGGTTTTCCCTAGGGGGCTATTGCTGCGCCATTGCTGCGCAACTACTCCCCCCTACATAAACCCCCACATCTTTTCCCCCACAAGTAGTATTTTGCGCCGGCATAACAGTCAATAACCATATGATATTAGACACACTTGCAAATGCGCAGCAGTACTACGGCCTGGGGCCGAAATTTGTAAAGGCCTTTGAATACCTGGCCCAAACCAGCCTGGCCGCCCTGCCTAAAGGGAAATACGAGATTGACGGTACGGATGTTTTTGTGATGATCAACGAGTACGATACCGTGCCCGCGGAAGGGGAGCAGATGGAAGCCCACCGCCGGTACATTGATGTACAGTACATGATCAGCGGCACAGAGCTGGTGGGCCACGATTACCTGCAGCAGCAAACCGTTTCCAAAGCCTATGATGAAAATGCCGACTACCTGCTGGTAGCCAACCCGCCCGCCTTTTTCTCAAAGCTGCAGCAGGGGCAGTTTGCCGTGTTCTTTCCTACCGACCTGCATATGCCTAATATCCAGGCCGGTGGCCCGTTGCCGGTAAAAAAGGCCGTTATTAAGATAAGTGTGCAATAAGGTTTAAATACCTACATTTGTAAACACCACGTATAACAAGGAAAAACATGAAGGAAATAGCGCTGCTCGTATATGAGGACACCGTGCTGTCGTCCATTGCCGGCGTACTGGACCTCTTTTCCGGCACCAACCGCATATTACAGGAGGCAGGCGCCCCGCCGGCATTCAGGGTAACACTGGTGAGCGACAAGGGCAATAACCTTTCCATGCACATTCCCGGGCAATACATCAGCAACAGAACATTATCGGAAGTAAACAGCACCGACCTGGTAATAGCCCCGGCTTTTTACGGGGATGCGCAGGCGGCGCTGGACAAAAACCGGGGGCTGGTGAACTGGATCATTGCCATGCACCGCCGCGGCGCAGAAGTAGCCAGCCTGTGCCTGGGCAGCTATTTCCTGGCCGAAGCAGGCCTGCTGGCCGGCCGCTCCTGCACTACCCACTGGACAGCGGTAGACGATATGCGGCGCCGCTATCCCAACATCTCCATCCTGCCCGACAGGGTAGTGACCGATGAAGAAGGTATTTATACCAGTGGCGGCGCTTTTTCATCGCTTAACCTGGTGCTGTACCTGGTAGAGAAGTTCTGCGGCCGTGAAGTAGGCATTGTGGCCAGTAAAATGTTCTCTATTGACATGGACCGCGTGAACCAGTCGCACTTTTCCATGTTCATGGGCCAGCACCAGCATGAGGATGAGGAAATCCGCAAGGCCCAGGCCTATATCGAAGAACACTATCACCTGCAAATATCCATTGAGGAAATTGCGGAGCGCACCAATATGAGCAAACGCAATTTCATACGCCGCTTTAAGCACGCCACGCAAAGCACCCCGCTGGAGTACCTGCAGCGGGTAAAAATAGAGTCGGCCAAGAAAGCGCTGGAAAGGAGCGGGGAGAACATCACCGCCCTTATGAACAATGTGGGGTATAACGACCTGAAAACCTTCCGCAAGGTGTTTAAGCGCATCACCGGCCTTACCCCGCAGGATTACCGCAAAAAGTACTGCCGGGCGCTGAACATCAGCAGTAATTAAGAGCGCCACGCCTGCGTTACAGCTGTTCCATATGCGGCCGGATGCGGCATATGGCCGCTTTCAGCCGGCAAAAAAAAGCCACCGGTTTACCGGTGGCTTTCCGGCGCCAGCCTTGGCGCCTTAACAGTCTTCTTATATGGAGCAACCCGGTTAGGCGATACTAACCGAAGGTTTCCATGAATATCCTGTAGATTGCATGAATACCTCCTTTTTTTTGATGAATCATAAAGTTACTACATAATCCGGTAAAAGAATTGTTAAAACGACACGCTTCTTTTATCCTCCAGCCACCGCTACGCGGCCGGCAGGTCCGTTTTCCAGCCTTATTTTGATGCTGCTTATGCATGGCGGCGATAGGGCATTGCGTAGCGCTACGCTGCGTATAGCCTTTCCGGTGTTACACGATGATGGTACTTGTATTAAGTGCATTAGGATATTTGAATATTAAAAATTATCTTTGGCCGTAAGTAGAAATCCGTGTTCCACAATTTTAGCCCTATTATTGAGAAGACCTTAATTACCTCTTTTGTCCTTTTTGTTTTGAGAACCTGGCATTAGTTACTAATGCTTTAATGTAAACCAAATAGAGAAGCACCTAAAGAATTCTATGAACGTGCCCTGTATAACCCTCGTATGGGGAATGCCGTTACCCTCACCGGCTATTTGTCATTGCCGTAGTGACTGTCATGTAATGCCCGGCCTTACGGTGTTTATCGCCTGCAAACTGTTTTCACAAGTCCAATACAATAAACCACTCCTTATCACTTAAACAATTTAAAGCTTATGGATCCTTATTTAGCGTCCCTTTTACTGTTCGGCGGCAATTTCGCCATCAGAGGTTTCCAGATGTGCTATGGGCAGCTCTTGTCTATCTCGCAGAATTCCGCGTTATTCTCCCTGCTGGGAACCGTTTATGGCGGTAACGGACAAACTACTTTTGCATTGCCCGATCTGAGGGGCCGTGCGCCCATTGGTACCGGTAACGCCCCCGGTTTAGGCAACTACGATCTCGGGCAGCTTGCTGGTACTATTTCCACTACGCTTACGATCAACAACATGCCTGCGCACAACCACATCGCAACCAGCACTATTGCGGCTGCAGTGGCAGTGAACACTACCGCCGGCACCACCGCCACACCCGGTTCCGGCGTGGGCCTGGCTGCTCCGCCCAACATTGGCGTTGGACCTAACGCCCAGCCGGTAAAAATCTATGCAGCACCGGACGCTGCCAATACTACTCCCCTGGGTGGCGTAACCACTACCGGCGGCGTTTCCATCAGCGTTGCCGGCGGCTCTCAGCCTTTCAGCATCCAGAACCCTTACCTGGCCATGACCTGGCTGATTGCAACGGAAGGCATTTTCCCTTCCAGGAACTAAAATATAGTTGAGGAACAACATAAGAGAATGAAAACCTCCCTGAAAATCGGATTCCTGACACCTTATTCGGGTATCTATCCTTACTACTCGCAACACCTGTTCACCGGGTGGTTGCTGGGCATGGGCCTTGATCCCATGCGGCAGAATACAATCGAATTTGTGCAGGAATACACGCATATGGGAAGTTTAAACGCCTGTGAAACAGCAGCCCGTAAGCTGCTGTTTTTTAACCGCGTTGATATTCTTTCCGGGCTGGTAAGCTACAAAGCGGTACCGGGTATGGTTCCGCTCATAGAGAGCGATAAACGCCCCGCCTTCTTTTTTGATATGGGAGAGTATGTGCCTTACTTCCCTTATCTCAGTCCTGACGTATTCTATGCCTCCCAGCAGGTATGGCAATCCCAGTATGCCCTTGGACGTTGGGCGCAGGGTAAATGGGGCGCCGGTGGCCACATTCTCACCGCCGTATACGAAGCAGGCTATCACCTGAACAACAGTTTTCAGCAGGGCGTTTTCAACGCGGGCGGAAGCGAGCTGCAATTAACGATATTGCCTTTTGATCATAACGATCCGCACAGGATGGAGCTGAACAGCTTCTTTGCGCAGCTTGCCCAAGCGCCGCCCCCCTATGTGCATGTTATCCTTTGCGGCAACATGGGCACCCGTTTCCTCGAACAATGGGTGCAGAGCGGCTTCCATAAGAAGATACCGCTATTGGTATTTGAAACCATGGCCTATGACGACATCCTGGAAGATATAAAGAACGTAAACCTCGAAATATACTCCGCGCAGCTATGGATGCGGGAAGATGAGAATAAGACCAACCAATTGTTTGTAAAATCATTTGAGAACATCGCGAAGCAGCCCGCCAATATTTATTCCCTGATGGGATATGAAGCCGGCCTGGTGTGGAGAGAGCTGCTGCCCTATGCGCGTACAAACGACTGGGATGCAGTAAAACAACGGCTGCGCGAAGGCATCATTAACGGCCCCCGTGGAGAAAGGAATTTCTACCCATCCTCCGGCTTTGCATTGCCGGCTGCCAATATTCTAAAGATCACAACATCCGCAAATAAGATACATAAAATCATCCTTGACCAGGGTATGGGAATGCGGTTCGATGCAAAAGAGCTGGAGGCCATCCACCAGGAGAGCGTATCGGGCTGGCAAAACCCCTTACTCTGCATTTAATACCTGATTATGAAGTACACTTTTACGCTTCTTAAAATTGTGAGAACCCTGTTGTTGCCCCTGTGCTGTTTATTTAGCGCAGTACAAACCATGGCGCAGCTGTACACCCCCACACTGGTTGAGTCGGACCCGACTCAAAACACCGGTTACTATACTGCGCTTGCAAAAGACAATAGCGGTAACCTCTATATTGCCAAATACAATGGCAGCAGCTATCAGTTGTTTAAATGGACTGGCGGCAACCCCGCCACCGCTGTTCCGCTTACTTTGCTGGCGTCCCAATTCGGGGATGACCCGTGGGGAATTGCGGTAAACTCAACCAACAACGATGTATTCGTAATAAGCGCCGATGCTGGCATTGGTTACCAGATACTCAGGCATGTGGGGGGAGCAGGTACCGCTACCATGGTACAACAGGGTAAAAGGTATTCGGCGATTTGCCTGGATAACAACAATAACCTCCTGGCCGTGGAGCAAAGCGCGGGGCCGGGCAGCACCTACCAGGTAACGCGGTATGCGGCAGACGGCAGCGGCGGCGGCCAGGTATTGTATAATGGCATTGTTGATCCCGGCGATGGAACATATCCCTGGGGTATTGACACCGATGCCGACGGCAATATTTATGTAACCAACTTCTATAACGGCGGCGTAGGGGGAATTATCAAGTTAACCCCGTCTACACCCACTTTTGGCAGAACGGACTTGCTGACCGGCAGATTTTTTACCGGCCTTACCATCGGCGCCGATAATACGCTGTATGGTGTTGAGCTCAAGTCGGGGCTTACTTATAAAGTAACAAAATTCCCGAATGCATCCGGCACAGGAACAGAAATTTACAGTGGGCTTGTTTCAGATGGAGTCGCGGGTTTCCCATGGGGCATTGTGGAGATGAACGGGAATTTATATGTAAACGACGGAAGCGCGCTTACTGATATAAACGGTGGAACCTGCGGCGGGCAGGTGCTCAAGCTTACGCCTCCCAACATTCATCTCACTAGCATTAACCGTGTCACCACTACGCCCACCAATGCTAACTCCGTACAGTTCCTCGTTACCTTCGATGGTGCGGCTACCGGTGTAAGCGCCTCCAACTTTGCAGTCACCGTTGCCAGCGGCAGCGTTACCGGAATGAGTATAGACGCTGTTACAGGATCGGGCAGCACCTACACGGTAACCGTTAACACAGGCAGCGGTAATGGCGTTATCCGGCTGGATATGGTGAACACCACAGGTATTACGCCTACAGTGGCTACCGCCATGCCCTTTACTGCCGGGCAAACCATTCTCATTGATAAAACAGCGCCCACCGGCTCCGTTTCCATCAGTAACGGCGCTACCTATACCAATGTTTACGGTGTTACCCTGAATCTTACCGGCACCGATGCCGGCGGCAGTGGCGGGCTGGAAATGGCGTTTTCTGTGCAGGGCGGCGCCTATAGTCCTTTTGAGGCATTCGCTGCTACGAAGGCAGTCACCCTTAGTGGCCCCGATGGAACGAAATCCGTTTCAATGCAGCTGAGAGATGCCGCCGGAAACATAACTACTTATTCCGACGATATTATACTAGACATGACTGCGCCTCAAACTGGTATCGCAGCAAGTCCGCCCGCTCTTACCAATAGCAGTAATGCTTCTTTTCAATTCACGTCCGATGATCCTGCCGCCACCTTTGAAATGGAGCTGGATCCGCCAAGTACTTATACGCCCGTTGGCAGCCCGGTCACTCTCTCAGGCCTTGTTGAAGGATCGCATACCATCAATGTACGCGCAGTAGACCTGGCCGGTAACCGGGATCTTACACCGGAATCCTATACCTGGGTGATTGACCAGACCGCGCCGCTTGTTGCTTCCGTAACAGTGCCGGCTAACGCCACCTACAGCGCCGGCCAGCAGCTGGACTTTACCGTTACATATAACGAAAATATAGCTGTAAACAACAGCGGTGGCACTCCGTACCTGAACGTTACCATTGGCAGCACAAGTGTTCAAGCAAGCTATGTATCGGCCACCGGCGCCGATGTGCTTTTCCGGTATACCGTAGCAGCCGGTGATCTTGACCCGGACGGTATTACCGTTAACAGCCCTGTTGTGCTGAATGGCGGTACTATAAAAGACCAGGCCGGCAACAACGCTAACCTCACACTTAATAATATCGGTAATACCAGCCTGGTGAAAGTTGATGCGGTTGGACCCGTTGTAACTTCCGTGGATGTACCTGCCGCCGGCACTTATATCATCGGAAATCAGCTGAACTTCATTGTCAACTTTGATGAGAATGTAACAGTAACCGGCGCGCCTTCCTTCCCCGTTACCATCGGCAGCAGCACCGTAGCAGCTGACTATGTTTCCGGCTCAGGCTCAGACGCCCTGCTTTTCCGTTATACCGTGCAGGCCGGCGATAACGATAACGATGGTATTGCAGCAGGCAGCGCCATTGCGCTTAACGGCGGTACGCTCAAAGATGGCGTGGACAATAATGCCACACTCACCCTGAACAGCATTGGTAATACAAGCGCCGTACTGGTGAACACCAAACAGCCTGTTCCAACGATCACATCTGCTACGCCTTCACCCGTTACAGGGCCGTTTGTCATCACCATCACCTTTGATGATGATATCAGTGACAACCTGCTTGCCAGCCACTTCGTTTCCCTGGGAGCCACCCTGAGCAGTGTGACAAGGACCGGCGCCAACACCTTTACAGCCCTCATTACACCGCCGGCCGGTCAGCAGACCGGTAACGGCTCCGTAACCGTACTGGCCAACCAGGTTCATAACACGGTCGGCAATCTGAACATGGCTTCCAATACGTATAGTTATACATGGGATACCAAAGCGCCGGTGATCACTGTCACCCCGCCCGCCGATAAATACTATAAGGCAGGGGAGGTAATCAGCTTTACCATCAGCTACGATGAAGATGTTGTAGTAACGGGCGCGCCTACACTCCCCATTGTTATAGGTGCTGCAACCCGCCAGGCTACTTACAGCGCCGGCGGCGATGCCCGTACCCTGGTATTTAACTACACCGTAGCTACCGGTGATGAGGACGCCGATGGTATTGACCTGGGCGCCAGTATCGCATTGAACGGCGGCACTATCAGTGACCTGGCCGGTAACAATGCGCCCATCGCCGTAGCCAGCCATTATAGTGGTATACTGGTAGATGGTGTAGCGCCCACAGTTACCTCCGTGGATGTGCCGGCCAACGGCTACTACAAAGCCGGTCAAACACTAAGCTTCACGGTGCATACCAGCGAAAATATTACGGTAACAGGGGCCCCCACACTTGGTGTGAACATCGGCGGCGCAATTAGGCAGGCGGCTTTTGCCGGCGGCAGCGGATCCACCGCCCTGGTTTTCACTTATACCGTAGTGGCGGGAGATAACGATGATGACGGCATTGCCCTGGACGTTCTCCAGCTCAATGGCGGCGCCCTGCAGGATGCAGCCGGTAACGATATGGTGCTCACCCTCAACAGTGTGGCCAACACCGATAATGTGTTTGTAAACACGGTAATACCTACCGTAACCTTATCCGGTACGCCGGTGCCCAACGGCGCCTGGACCATGACCATCACCTTCAGCGAAAAGGTAACCGGCTTTGTACTAACAGATATTACCGCTACCAATGCAACACTCAGCGCCCTCAGCACTTCAGATAATATTGCCTACACTGTGCAGGTAACGGGTGGTGCAGATGGAGCGGTATCACTCAGTGTACCTGCTGATGCAGCCATTAACGTTGGCGGCAACGGCAACACCGCTTCCAATACGCTTACTTATACGCACGACGGTACAGCGCCGTCCATAACCTCCGTGAATGCGCCTGCTTCGGGCGGCTACAAGGCCGGCGACGAGCTTAACTTCACAGTTAACTTCGACGAGAATGTAACCGTTACCGGTACCCCTTCCGTTCCGGTAACCATCGGTACCACTACCTTGCAGGCAACCTATGTTTCCGGGTCAGGCACAGGATCGCTGCTATTCCGCTACACCGTGCAAAACGGTGACCTGGATGCCGACGGCATTACCGTTGGCGCCGCTATCGCCCTTAACGGTGGTACTATCAAAGATGCGGCTACCAACAACGCCGTACTTACACTGAATAATGTAAGCAGCACCAGCGGCGTGATAGTAGATGCCGTTGCGCCGGTGGTTACTTCCGTGTCCGTTCCTGCTGACGGCTATTACAAAGGCGGCCAGCAGCTCGACTTTACAGTGCATTTCAGTGAAAACGTTACGCCTTCCGCCGTACCGTCTATCCCCGTTACCATCGGCTCAACCGTGGTAGCGGCGGATTATGTCAGCGGTTCCGGTACCACCGGCCTGCGCTTCACCTACACGGTGCAGCCCGGAGATATGGATATGGATGGTATCTCGGTGAGCGGCAATATTGCGCTCAACGCAGGTACCATCATGGATGGAGTAGGCAACAACGCGGTGCTTGCACTGAATAACGTTGATCCTACCAACAATGTGTTCGTAAATACCCATTCGCCCACCGTAACCTTATCCGGTACGCCGGTGCTAAATGGCTCCTGGACCATGACCATTACTTTCGAAGAAGAGGTTACCGGCTTTACCTTGGCAGATATAGCAGCTACCAATGCAACACTCAGTGCCTTCAGCACTTCGGATAACACTACTTACACCGTGCAGGTAACAGGCAATGCAGATGGAGCGGTATCACTCAGTGTACCCGCTAACGTTGCCACTAACGTTGCCGGCAATGGCAACGCTGCTTCCAATACGATCACTTATACGCATGACGCCACCGGTCCGGCCATCGCCACTGTAAATGTGCCAGCCAACGGTACTTACAAGGCGGGTGATGTGCTGAGCTTTACCGTTAACTTTAATGAGAACGTAACCGTGACCGGCACGCCTTTATTGCCGCTTACCATCGGCAGCGCTGCCGTAGAGGCAACGTATACCGGCGGAACCGGCAGCAGCGCGCTAACGTTCAGCTATACCGTGCAGAATGGAGAAAGTGACCTGGACGGCATTGCGCTGGGCGCTGCGCTGCAGCTCAATGGCGGCGCTATAACAGATGCGGCCACCAATAACGCAACGCTCACCATTAACGGCGCGGGTAGTACCGCCGCGGTACTGGTAGATGCGCTTGCGCCGGTGATCACCGCTGTAACAGTGCCGGCCGATGACTATTATAAAGCCGGGGAGGCCTTATACTTCACCGTGCAATTCAGTGAGCCGGTTGTAACCAGCGGCTCAACCACTACATTACCGGTAACCATCGGCGCTACCACCGTGCAGGCTACTATATTCAGTGCGCCCACAACCAGCTCCATTGTGTTCCGTTATGTAGTACAAACCGGCGACCTGGATATGGATGGCATCACTGTTGGCGGCGCGCTTGTTCCGGGCGGTACTCCCATAAAAGATGCAGCCGGTAACGATGCATCGCTTACACTGAACAATGTGGGCAGTACCAGCAATGTATTTGTACTGGCCAACCGTCCTACCGTGAATATTGACGGAATAATAAGCATCCGGCAGCCCTGGACCGCCAGCATTGTCTTCAGCCATGCCGTAACAGGCTTTACGCTGGCAGACATCGGGCTGACGAACGCCGTGGCCAGCAACCTGCAAACCACCGATAACATCACTTATACCGCCCTCATCTCGCCGGTGACCGAGGGTGGAGTATCTATAGAAATACCGGCTAATATTGCGGAGGACGCGGCAGGCAACCTTAACACGCCTTCCTCCCGGCTTTCTTACTACTATGATCCTAACCCGCCGGTGATCACTTCAGTAGAAGTGCCGGCAAACGGTTATTACAAGCAGGGCGATGTGCTGAACTTTGCCGTGAACTGGAGCGAAGTAGTGAAGAGTAATATCCTGCCCAGCACACTCACATTGCCGGTGATCATTGGCAGTACCACCGTGCAGGCCGCCTATACCGCGGGTTTTAATAGCCAGCGGCTTACTTTTGCCTACACTGTACAGGCAGGGGAGATGGACCTGGATGGTATTCAGCTGGGCGCTGCGCTGCAGCTGGCAAGCGCCCATGAGCAATTCGGCGATTTGTCCGGCAACCCCGCTATTCTCAC
>NZ_DASTRI010000171.1:0-20119 GCF_035761305.1 Chitinophaga sp.
TCTATGCCATAAATGCCCAGGTAGTTGGTGGCAAAAAACACCGCATCTACCCTGGAGCTTTTAAGGTACTTGGTAATTTCCTGCGTATGCCCTGCTGTTCATTGGCCTGTATATACATACAGGAGGGGTATAAAGGTAAAAGGCGTTGCTGCCGTAAGCCTGGCCTGTAGCGGCCGTGGTTGTTATTCATTAAAAGTTGTTTGCTGTAAATAAATGCTCCGGATGGTTAGCGGGCCGGTATGTTTGCCAATTTATTGGTGGTAAATTTTGTGCAATGTGCCGCCCGCGCCCCGTGGCATTACCAATACAGCACCGCCACAGGTATTGCATGCAGTATAAGAAACAATACTTCCTTTAGCAAGATAGGAGCTCCGGTCCGGATGTCAATCCAGACCGGCCCTTTTTTACTATTCCCATATGGAAAGTTTCCGGTGTTTGCATCTTATAGGAAACTTATACCATGATGACCTCAACTACTATCCCCGGCAACGATTTTCTTGACATTCTTTTCAACGGCAGGAACAAAGATTATGGCGCTTATGCGCTACGCCGCAAGTATGACCAGCGGGTACGCAATGCTATCATGGGCACGGCTTCCATCGCATTAGTGATAATAGGAGGCTATATTGTGAACAACCATGTAATGGCATCCCACACGCCTATACGAAATGTAGTACCGGTAGTAGATCCTATTAAACTGTCTGACGCGGTATTACCTCCTGAACAGCTAACCCCTCCTCCGCCGCCCCCGCCCCCCAGTACACCGCCGCCGGCCAGGGCCAGCGTGGCTTATGCAACGCCCGTAGTGTCAAGTGAGGCTTTGGAAACAGAAGTGCCGCCGGTTACGGCGCTGGAACATAATTCCGTGGGTCTTACCAATACCACGGGCGATATAAACGGCATAGATGCCGACCAGCTGCTGCCACAGGCAGGCGCCGGCGGCATTGTGGAAGCGCCGGTAGTTGCCGAGCGTGAAGACCGCGAGCATATCTGGACCGGCGGGGTGGAAATAATGCCTTCTTTCCCCGGCGGCATGGAAGCGCTGGGCCGCTACCTGTCATCCCACCTCCATTACCCGCGGATGGCATTGGAAAATAATATTAGCGGTATCGTGTATGTGCAGTTTGTAGTGGATTATGAGGGCAATATAAAAGATGTAAAGCTCGCCGGCATCCCTAAAGGCGGCGGGCTGGATGAAGAAGCCCTGCGCGTGATCAAAGGCATGCCCAAATGGAAACCCGGTAAGCAGAACGGGCACCCCGTATCGGTACTGTATAACCTGCCGGTACGGTTTGCGATGAAAGAGATTTAAGTTAAATAATTACGGGGGAATATACAACGGCAGACGGCCGTAAAAAGCAGCGGGCCACCTTACCGGGCGGCAGCCTTTTTATGGCCGCTGCCATTTTATTGTGCGTTACCGGCTTTTTGCTTTCACCTTTCTGCATTTATTCGTACTTTTCGTGCGGGAATCAGCAAATCAGTTAGCATGGAAGCTCCGGTTAATAATACATTACAGTTGTTCAAGAACCTGGTAGGAACTAAATTTCAACTTTATAACAGTCTTTTTACTTCACTACCTTTTCACCGCGTTGAAAAGACGGGTATTTTTCTTTCCTTATTTCTGCTCCATTGTGAGGAAGGTTTTGCCAAAGAGCAAAGCCCGGATGAAATATTGAGCTCCTTTTTTGAACAGTATACCACTTACCGCGATGAGCAGCAGCAGCTGGACCTGTTATTCCGCTTTGTACAATACTCGGAGCGGCAGGTAGTATTATTTGATGCGCTGGAGGACGCCGCTTTCCGCGATATCCGCGATACGCAGGGGCCTGGCTCGTTGCGCCAGCTGGCCTCACAGGTAATACAGGGGCAGGCAGAGGAGGCCCTGGCTAAGAAGCTGGAGGATTTTTCCGTACGGCTGGTGCTTACTGCCCACCCCACACAGTTCTATCCCGGGGAGGTGCTGGGCATTATCAACGATCTTTCCAACGCCCTCATAAATGATAATACCGCGCAGGTTAATATGTACCTGCAGCAGCTTGGCAAAACCCCTTTCTTTAAAAAGGAAAAACCCACGCCGTATGATGAAGCCATTAGCCTGGTGTGGTTCCTGGAAAATGTGTTCTACCAGGCTGCCGGCAGGGCCGTGTCTTATCTCAAATCGCACTTTCCGCAGGCGCCGGTGAACGCCCACAATGCGCTTATCCGTATGGGTTTCTGGCCCGGCGGCGACCGGGATGGTAATCCCTTTGTAAAGGTGCCTACCACCCTGCAGGTAGCTGATGCGCTGCGGGGGGCCATTATAAAATGTTACTACCTGGATGTGCGCAAGCTCAAACGCCGCCTTACCTTCAAAGGCGTGGAAAATGAGCTGGCCGCCCTGGAGCAAAAGCTGTATAGTAACCTGTTCATACCCGGCCAGCGCACGGATCTTTGCCGCAGTGAAATACTGGACACGCTGCTGCGCATCCGCGATACCATACAGCAACAGCATAACGGGCTGTTTATACACCTGGTGGAAGCGCTGATTACCCGCGTAGAGCTGTTTGGATTATTTTTTGCATCGCTGGACATCCGGCAGGATAGCTCTGTACACAGCAAGTTAATGGAAGCCATCGCGGAGGTAAGCAATGCCCTGCCCAAAAATTATACATCCTTACCGGATGAGGATAAAATAAAAGCCCTGCTGGCTGTTAATAAAACCGTAGATAGCAGCCTGCTGAAAGAAGACCTGCATAAAGATGCGCTGGAAGCCGTTAAAGCGGTGCAAACCATACAGCAAACCAATGGAGAGGAAGGCTGCCACCGCTATATTATCAGCCACAGCACCAGCGCCCTTGATGTAATGGAGGTGTACGGCCTGTTCCTGATGGGCGGCTGGAAAAAAGAAGCGCTTACCATTGATATTGTGCCCCTGTTTGAAACCATCGACGATCTGCGGGCGGCCGGAAATGTTATGCGATCCCTTTATGAAAATAAGGAGTACCGCCAGCACCTTCACCGGCGCGGGAACAAACAAACCATTATGCTGGGCTTCTCAGACGGCACTAAAGATGGTGGCTACCTGATGGCCAACTGGAGCATATATAAAGCCAAAGAGGAGCTGACAAAGCTTTCCCGGGAAGCCGGAATTGACGTGATATTTTTTGACGGCCGCGGTGGTCCTCCCGGCCGTGGCGGTGGTAAAACCCACCAGTTCTATGCCTCCATGGGCCGCAATATTGCCAATAAGGAAATCCAGCTTACCATACAGGGGCAAACGGTTAGCTCTAATTTCGGCACCGTAGATGTTGCGCAGTTTAACCTGGAGCAGCTGATACATGCCGGCATTACCAACGAGCTGTTCTCATCGCGTGAAGTAACGCTTACCGCTGCTGAGGAAGCCCTGCTGCAAAACCTGGCGGATGTAGGATATGAGGCCTTTAACCAGCTGAAGCACCATCCTAACTTTATCGATTACCTGGAGCGTACCAGCCCCTTGCGTTATTATGCTGAGGCTAACATCGGCAGCCGTCCATCCAAAAGGAATGCCGCCGCCAGGCTTAACCTGAACGACCTGCGGGCTGTTCCTTATGTAGGCGCCTGGAGCCAGCTAAAGCAAAATGTACCGGCCTTTTACGGCGTTGGTACTGCGTTGCAGCAGTTGGAAAAAGAGGGCAAGTGGGACGAGCTGAAACACCTGTACCGGCATTCCCTGTTCTTTAAAACCCTGCTGGATAACTGCGAGATGGCCATGATAAAAAGCTACATGCCGTTAACTGCTCACCTGGCCAAAGACCCGGTATACGGGCCTGTTTGGACGATGATCAACAACGAGTTTGAGCTTACCAAAAAATACCTGCTGCAGCTGTCCGGTTCTGCCACACTTATGGGCAGTACCCCCACAGAGCAGCTGTCAATATTAATGCGCGAACGTATAGTGCTGCCGTTAGTAACCATCCAGCAATATGCGCTGGGCCGCATCCGCGCGCTGGAACAGCAGGATGATAAAGGCAACGGGCATAAGGAGGTGTTTGAGAAGCTGGTAGTGCGCTGCTCTTTTGGTATCATTAATGCCGGCCGTAACTCTGCGTAAAGCAAAAATTAAAAGATAAAAAGCAAAAATTAAAAAGTTGAACGAATGCAGCTTATACAAAGTAAAAAGGTAAAAAGTAAAAGTAAAAAACGCGAAGCTTAAACAAAATATCATCCCTTTTGCTTTTTGCTTTTTACTTTTTGCTTTCAGCGTTTTTGTCCTAATTTTACATCTCTTTCACTTTTACTTTATCTTATGTCAAACAGCTTATATGATTTTGGAATGATTGGCCTGGGTGTAATGGGCAGAAACCTGTTACTGAATATGGCCGATCATGGTTTTTCCGTTATCGGATTTGATAAGGATGCTACTAAGAACGCTGCCCTGGAATCTGCTGCCACAGCAGGAACCACGGTAAAAGGGGTAGCAGAACTGGCCACCATGATCCAACTGTTGCAGCGGCCCCGCCGGGTAATGATGCTGGTGCCTGCCGGTCAGCCGGTAGACGATGTAATTGCTTCCCTGCTGCCGTTGCTGGAGCCGGGCGATGTAATTATTGACGGAGGTAACTCGCATTATACAGATACCCTCAGAAGAGTAAAGTATTGCCGGGAAAAGCAGCTGCATTTTATGGGCATAGGCGTTTCCGGTGGTGAAATGGGCGCCCGTACCGGGCCCGCCATTATGCCGGGCGGCGATAAAGAGGCATATGAAAAAGTACGCCCTATGCTGGAAGCAGTGGCCGCCAAAGTAAAAGGGGAGCCCTGCGTAGCCTACTTAGGTAAGGAAGGCGCCGGCCACTACGTAAAAATGGTGCATAACGGTATTGAATATGGTATTATGCAGCTGATCAGCGAAGCATATGCGTTGCTGAAGCAAACCGGTTTGGATAATGACCGGCTGCATAAAATATTTGCCTCCTGGAACCAGGGGCCGCTGCAGTCTTTCCTGGTAGAGATAACAGCAGACATATTTTTGCAGCAGGATGATAAGACCGGCAAGCGCCTGGTAGATGTGATCTCCGATAAGGCCGGTTCAAAAGGCACCGGTAAGTGGACCTCACAGGACGCCATGGACCTGCCGGTAGCTATACCGGTTATTGACACCGCCGTTGCATTACGTACGTTAAGCGGTTACAAGGAAGAGCGCGTACAGGCGGCAGCGTTATACAAAGCGCCGGCTGCAGGTATTAACACCCCTGCTGATACCTGGATTCAGCAGGTGCATGATGCCCTGTATTTTGGCACTATCATGAGCTATGCACAGGGTCTGGCCATGCTGCATAAAGCATCTGAAGAGCTGAAAATGGAAATACCGCTGCCCCAGGTGGTGAAGGTATGGCGCGGCGGCTGCATCATCCGCTCTGTACTGCTGGAAACTTTTGCTGAAGCATACCAGCAGTCGCCTGAGCTGCCCAACATCCTGCTTAACAAAAAAGTAGCAGACCTGGTGCAGCCCATTGAAACCAATACCCGCACCTTGATAGCGCAGGCCGCACAGGCAGGCGTACCGGCAGCAGGTTTAATGGCGGCATTATCTTATTTTGATGCATACCGTACGGAAAGAATGCCCACTAACCTGGTACAGGCGCAGCGGGACTACTTCGGCGCACATACCTATCAGCGTATAGACATGCCCGGTACTTTCCATACCGTTTGGGAACAACATTGAAAGGCTTTTAGTCTTAGCTGTTAGCAGGTAGCCATATCTAATTATACTGCCGGTCAACTGTAGCAGCAAAAAATATAATTTTATGCAAGAACACAAACGTCCACCTGCTTCCATCCTGTTTATCTTTGGCGGCAGCGGCGATCTGAACTACCGCAAACTCTCACCCGCCTTATATAATCTTTTCCTGGACGACTGGATGCCGGAAAAATTTGCCATCATCGGCCTGGGCCGCACCCCGTATACTGATGAGGCTTACCGCGAGCACCTGCTGGACGGCATCAGCAAATTTTCCCGCCGTAAAAGTGAGCAGAATACCCACTGGGCCGACTTCTCCAAAAATGTAAGCTTTTTGCAGCTGGATGCGGAAAATGCAGAGTCTTATGATGAGATGTCCGACATTGTAAAGCAAAAGGAAGAGGAGTGGGGCACCCATCCCAATGTGATCTTTTACCTGGCAGTGGCGCCGCAGCTGGTGCCCTCCATTGCACGCAAGCTGGGCCGCATGAACCTGTGCAGCGATAAGCACAATACCCGCATTGTGGTGGAAAAGCCTTTTGGCCACGACCTGCAAAGCGCGCATGAGCTGAACGAGCTGCTCACCAGCATGTTCTCCGAAGAGCAGATATTCCGTATCGATCACTACTTAGGTAAGGAAACCGTACAGAACATACTGGCCCTGCGTTTTGCCAACGCCCTGTTTGAGCCGGTATGGAACCGCAATTTTATTGAACATATACAAATCACTGCAGCGGAAAGCGTGGGCCTCGAAGGCCGCGGCGGTTACTACGACCGCTCCGGTGCGTTGCGCGATATGGTGCAGAACCACATTCTGCAGATCCTTTGTATGGTGGCCATGGAAGCGCCGGTATCTTTTGACGCGAACGAGATCCGCAATAAAAAAGTGGATGTGCTGAACGCTATTCGCCCCATTAGCAAGGATAAAGTGCATGAATACGCTGTGCGCGGCCAATATTCCGGCGGCTGGATGAAAGGCGAACGCGTACCCGGTTACCGCGAAGAAAAAGGCGTAAAGCCCGGTTCCAATACAGAAACCTATGCAGCGGTAAAATTTTATATTGATAACTGGCGCTGGCAGGGCGTGCCCATTTATGTGCGCACCGGCAAATACATGCACCAGAAAACCACGCAGATTAACCTGCAGTTCCGGCAGGCGCCGCACTTTGCATTCCCCTCAGAGTCCGCGGAAACCTGGCGCCCCAACCGGCTTACCATCAGCATTAACCCGGAAATGGATATACGCATCCGCTTCCAGGCCAAACGCCCGGGCCAAACCATGACGCTGGACCCCGTGGAAATGGTGTTTAATTACGATGCCGCCTATGGCGAACATGCACCGGAAGCTTATGAAACATTGCTGCTGGATGTAATGGAAGGCGATGCCACGCTGTTTATGCGTGCCGACCAGGTGGAAGCTGCATGGAAGCTGATTATGCCAATCCTGGAAACCTGGGAGAACCGGGTGCCGCAGAATTTTCCCAACTATGCGCCGGACTCCTGGGGCCCGAATGACGCGGATGCGCTGATAGCACAGGACGGGCACAGCTGGATCAATTTGACGAAGTAAAAGTATTATAAATGTGCAGATGTGCAAATATGCAAATGTGCAAATGAGTAGAGCATAATGGCATTCCATCTGCACGTTTGCACATCAAACAATTGATTTATGGAGCTACACATTGCCAAAGATCCGCAGCAGCTGAGTGAAAACCTGGCCGCCTGGATCAGCAACTATATACTGGAAGTATTGCAGGACCAGGAGCAGTTTACATTTGTACTGTCGGGCGGTAACACGCCCAAACAGCTGTACGCACTGTTGGCAAAGGAGCCTTACCAGCAAATGATACCCTGGGAAAAGATCCATTTCTTCTGGGGAGATGAACGCGTAGTTCCGTTTGATGATGAGCGCAATAATGCCCGCATGGCGTATGAAACCCTGCTAACCCCCATGGGCATACCGGAAGGGAATATTCATGTAATGCGTACGGATATAATGCCGGAAGCTTCAGCAGAAGCGTATGAAAAATTGCTGCGTGACTATTTTAAAGACGCCGATGTAACTTTTGACCTGGTGCTGCTGGGCATGGGCGATGACGGGCACACGCTGTCGCTGTTTCCCGGCATGCCGGTAGTGCAGGAACAAAAAGCCTGGGTAAAAGCATTTTTCCTGGCTGCCCAGCATATGTACCGCGTTACCCTTACCGCGCCCGTGGTAAATAAAGCTGCCTGTGTGGTATTTATGGCTACCGGCGCAGGTAAAGCCTTAACGCTGAAGAACGTGATTGAAGGTACCTTTAATGCAGAGCAGTTTCCTTCACAGCTTATACGCCCGCAGGACGGGGAGTTGCACTGGTTTGTGGATGAAGCAGCAGCCAGCGCGCTCGAATAGCAGCATTAATTAATAATGAAGAATTAAGAATGAATAATTAAGGAGCAGAGGGAAGATAAAAGTATAACCATATTAAAGCGTATAAAGTAAAAGCACTTTATACGCTTTTTTTATTTAGTGCTTTTCCGCCTTTCGCTTTCCCTGAATATTCAGTATTTTACCTGCCGCTAAACTTCACCGTTATGAAAAGAACCGTACTTGCGGCATGCCTGCTGTTACTTTCTTTACAACCGCTATGGGCCCAGCATTATGAGCCCAACTGGGCTTCGTTGAATACACGTAAAATACCCGGCTGGTTCCACGAAGCCAAGTTTGGCATTTTTATACACTGGGGTGTATATGCAGTGCCTTCCTATGCGGTGGTAGGCCCCGGCGGTTATTCAGAATGGTACTGGCATAACCTTAGGGACACCGGTTCCGGCACACATGCCCAGGTACAGGCGTTTCATGACAAGCAATACGGCAAAGATTTCCCTTACAGTGGTTTTGAAAAGCAGTTCAATGCGTCATTATTTGATCCTGCGCAATGGGCAGAGGTGTTCCGCCGCGCCGGGGCTAAGTATGTGGTGCTTACCTCCAAGCATCACGAAGGATATTGTTTATGGAACAGCCCCTGGGCAGATAAGGCCTGGGGCCGTCCCTGGCATGCTGTAACCGGTACGCCTAAACGCGATTTGCTGGGCGATCTCACAGCCGCCGTACGTAAAACCGGCCTGCGCATGGGCTATTACTACTCGCTGTATGAATGGTATAACCCCTTATGGCTTACCGATAAGCAAAAGTATATTAAAGAAGTAATGCAGCCCGAGTTTAAGGACCTGGTAACACGGTACAAGCCATCTGTAATATTTTCAGACGGGGAATGGGAGCTGCCGGACAGCCTTTGGCATTCACCTGCCCTGCTGGCCTGGTTATATAATGAGTCGCCGGTAAAGAACGAGATTGTGGTGAACGACCGTTGGGGCAGCAATACCCGCGGGCACAACGCTGCCAGCACTTACCTTACCTCTGAATACGGCAGCGGTATGGAGCCTGGCGTGGTATGGGAGGAAAGCCGCGGCATAGGCCAGTCATACGGGTATAACCGTATGGAAAATGCAGACGATTATAAAAGCAGCCACGACCTGCTGCTGGCATTAATAGACATTGTGTCACGCGGTGGAAACCTGCTGCTGGATATTGGTCCTACGGCAGACGGGCGCATACCGGTAATTATGCAGCAACGCCTCATAGATATGGGCCGCTGGCTGGAGATCAACGGCGAAGCCATTTATGGTACGGAATCATGGCAGCATACGCGCCAATGGAGCCCCGGCCAGCAGCCATCTGTTAAAAAGGCGTCCTATATGGCTAATTACGATATTACCCGCATGATACAGCCCTCTAACGAGCATGCGCATATTGAAATGTTTTTTACCCGCAGGAACAATAACCTGTATTGCATTGTTCCTGTTTATAATAAGCAGCTGCTGTTACGTAATTATACGCTGCCGGCAGGGGCTAAGGTTAGCATATTGGGCAGCCAGGCAAACATCCGCGTAAAGCAGCAGGGAAAGGATTGTGTGCTGGACCTGTCCGCCCTGCACCCCGGCGATTTGCCGCAGCAGCTGTTTGTAATAAAAATTGCCGGCGCATGATCTTTGACGCACATTTTCATATCATAGACCCGCGGTTTCCTTTAGTGGCCAACCAGGGGTATCTGCCGCCAGCCTTTACCACGCAGGATTATAAAACCAGGGTGCAACATTTACAGGTGGCCGGCGGGGCAGTGGTATCAGGCTCTTTCCAGCAGTTTGACCAGCAATACCTGGTAGCTGCACTGCAGCAGCTGGGCCCTGGTTTTGTAGGCGTAACCCAGGTGCCGGAGTATATAACAGACAGGGATATACGACAGCTGCATGCATCCGGCGTTCGCGCAGTAAGGTTCAATGTGCAGCGCGGCGGCTCTGCTACGGTCGATCACCTGGAAACGCTTGCCCGCCGCGCCTATGATGTGGCAGGCTGGCATACAGAGCTGTATATTAACTCGCTGGAGCTGAAAGACCTTATGCCTGTGCTGAAGCGCCTGCCCCGCATTAGTATCGATCACCTGGGACTTTCAAAAGAAGGATTGCCTTATTTGCTGGAGCTGGTGGCGGAAGGCGCCAAAGTAAAGGCTACAGGCTTCAGCCGCTGTAATTTCAATGTAGTGGAGGTAATGCAGCAGATCTATGCGGTAGACAGCAGCGCCTTAATGTTCGGCACCGACCTGCCCTCTACCCGTGCGCCACAGCCTTTCACCGATGAAGACGTAGCGCTGGTAAAAGACAATTTCCCGGAAGAAGCAGCGCAACGCATCTTTTACAGGAACGCTAAAAGCTTTTATTTCCCCCGGTAAGCATAATAATTAAGAATTAATAATTAAGAATTAAGGGCTTGCGTTGACTGTAAAGAATAGGTTATCCTGCAGATAGCATGCTTTTAAGTTTTTCCTGTTTTCCTGCTCCCTTACATCAATTCCACTGTTCCTCACTGGCCCTATCCAGTTCGCTCCTCAGCATTTCATGCATACCCTGCCCGTTCAGGAACAAACCGGTGGCCACACTGGGATATATTTCCTCAAAGCTGCGCACCTGGTTCATAAATACCCGGCGGAAAATATGGCTGCGGGTAATTTCATGCGGACTGTTTAAGCCGGCTGCTGCTGTAAGCTCCATAGCGCTTTCAATGGTATCGCGGTGATAGTTGGCTACCCGGTGCTTTTTATCTTCCACCACCAGCCCGTTAGCCAGCCACTTATCTTGTGTGGCCACACCAGTAGGACAGCGGTTGGTGTTACATTCCAGCGCCTGTATGCAGCCGATGGCCATCATCATGGCGCGGGCGCTGTTGCAGCCATCGGCGCCAAGCGCCATAGCGCGCAGCACGTGGTAGCCCGTTAATATTTTACCGGAAGCCAGCAGCTTTACCTTGCTGCGTATATTAAAGCCCGTTAGGGTATCATGCACAAAGGCCAGGGCGTCCAGCAGCGGCATGCCCACGGAGTTGGAGAACTCGGGGGGCGCTGCGCCGGTGCCGCCTTCCCCGCCGTCAACAGTAATAAAGTCAGGGTAAATATTAGTGGCAACCATGGCTTTGCAAATAGCAAAGAACTCCCTGCGCTGGCCAATACACAGTTTAAAACCAACAGGCTTGCCTTTGCTCAGGCTGCGCATATGCGCCAGGAACTGCATCATTTCCCGCGGGGTGTTAAAAGCCGTGTGATAAGGAGGGGAGTATACCGTGGTGTAAGGCTTTACATGGCGGATGGCCGCAATTTCCGGTGTATTCTTGGCCGCGGGTAATATGCCGCCGTGGCCGGGTTTGGCGCCCTGCGAAATTTTCAGCTCTACCATTTTTACCTGGGGCAGCGCAGTTTTTTCCGCAAACAGCCGGTCGTCAAAATTACCTTCATCATTCCGGCAGCCAAAGTAGCCGGTGCCTATTTGCCACACAATGTCGCCGCCCTGGTTCAGGTGGTGCTTGCTAATGCCGCCTTCTCCGGTATTGTGCGCAAAGTTGCCCAGCCTGGCCCCGCCGTTCAGTGCTTCTACCGCATTGGCGCTCAGGGAGCCATAGCTCATGGCAGATACATTGAGAATGCTGGCCGCATACGGCTGTGTGCATTCACTGCCGCCAATGGTCACACGCGGATCTTTGTCCATTTGTTCAAAGCTCTTTGGTTGTATGGAATGGGCCATCCATTCATACCCTTCTGCATATACATTAAACTGGGTGCCGAAAGGCTGGGTATTCAGCTCCCGTTTGGCGCGCTGGTAAATGGTAGAACGGTCAACCCGGTTAATAGGGCTGCCGTCTGTATCGCTCTCCACAAAGTATTGATATATTTTAGGCCGCAGGTATTCCATCCAGTAGCGCATGCGCCCTACCACCGGGTAATTGCGCATAATAGCATGTTTGGTTTGCACCATATCAACTATACCGGTAATAACCAGGGGCACAATTGGCAGCAGCAGCCACCATACCCAATGAAAGAAATAGCCTAACACGCCTGTCAACAGCAGGGCGCCTGTTGCAAATACTATAAACTTTTTAGCCATAGCCCAACGGTTTAGACAACGAAAATAATTAATAATTAATGATTAATAGTTAAGAATAAATGCTGTAGTGTACCACCGCTATTCATTATTAATTATTCATTCTTAATTGTTAATTAAGCGCAGCTTCTCCCGTATCAGCTTTTGTTCTGCCTGTGAGGTGGTTAATGTTTGGGCTTTTGCCAGGTAATGTTGAGCCAGCGCGGTTTCGCCGGATTGCAGGTACAGGTCGCCCAGCACGGCGCTGTAAATGTAGTGGGTGTTCAATAGCTTTTCAATATCCGGTATGTGCATTACTTCGCGGATGGCGGTGGGTACATGGCCCAGCTGCGCCAGCACAATAGCCCGGTTAAGCTGTACTACGGGCATGGGTTTTTTAGCCAGCAGCAGGTCATACAGCTGCAGCATACGCTCCCAGTTGGTTTGCTCAAAGGAAGCTGCCAGGCAATGTTCCGCGGCAATGGCCGACTCAATGTGGTATATGCTAAGCTGTTCTCCAAAGGTAGATAGCCGCAGGTAGTAATAGCCTTTATCTATCAGCGCTTTGTTCCAGGTGTTCCGGTCCTGGTGCTGTAACAGCACAATGGAGTTATTTTCATCAATGCGGCTGTTAAAACGGGAAGCCTGCAGGCACATTAGCGATAGCAGCGCAAAGGTAGCAGGCTGTTTGCCCACCTGGTGCTCCGACAGTAACAGGCAAAGGCGCATAGCTTCCATGCAAAGATCTTCCCGGATCAGCTCATCTGCTTTCAGGGAATTATATCCTTCATTAAACAGCAGGTACAGCACGGTGTACACGGTTTCGAGCCGTGGCGGCAGCTGCCGGCCGGTGGGTATTTCCAGCTGTATGTCTTCATCTTTTATAAACTGCCTGGCGCGGTACAGGCGTTTTTGTATCACCGCTTCATTGGTAAGCAGGGCTTTTGCAATTTCCGCCGCTCCAAAGCCTGATACGGTTTTTAAGGTAAGCGCAATCTGGTCTTCGGCTTTCAGGGAAGGATGGCAGCAGGCAAAGATCATGCGCAGCTGGCTGTCGGTGATTTCCGTATCCAGGAATAGTTGCTGTACCGCATCTTCTGTGGCATGCTGCAGCTGGTAGGCCAGCTCCCCGGAAAGGTGCTGGAAGTGCTGCTGCCGGCGAATAATGTCCAGCGCTTTATTCCTGGCTACGGTCATCAGCCAGGCGGAAGGATTGTCAGGCAGCTGTTGAAAAGACCATGTTTGTATTGCCTTTAAGAACGCCTCCTGCACCACATCTTCAGCCAGGGATAAGTTGTGCATGCCGAAAATACGTGTCAGCACGGCAATCATTTTCCCCGACTCGTGCCGGAAAAGATGGTCAACAATTTGCTGTGGTGAGGAGGCGCCCGGTTGCATAACGGAGGGTTACATACCGTCAAATTTCATTACTTCCCTTACTTCCACACTGCCGTTCAACTGCAGGTCAGGGCAGCCTTTGGCCAGCTCAGTAGCTGCTTCCAGGGAATCGGCTTTTACAACAATGTAACCGCCCACCAGCTCCTTGCTTTCTGCAAACGGGCCGTCGGTAACTACGGCGCTGCTGCCGCTTACCGTTTTGCCCTGCGGTAACAGGGGCTCCCCGCCTACATAAATGTTTTTGGACTTGAACTGGTCTATCCAGGCAAACCACTGCTGCATATTGTCCTGCATTTCCTTAGGGGATAAATTAGCTGCACTGCTGCCGCCGCGGAAAATGAACATGAAATCTTTCATAATGAAAGGCGTTTGTAGGTTGAAAAAATATGAATAACAGTGTAATGACGGGTGGAAAATTCCCCGCAGGACAAAAATGAAAAAAAAATTTCAGAAGGGCCTTTGAAGGTTATATCATTTTATGCTCCCGCAGCACCGTGGTTACCCGGGTTATAACATCGTGCATGGCCTGGTCGTAAAGGTCGTTATCATGGAGGGTGTCGGTATCATAGGTGATCCAGCAGTTTACCGTTACTTTTACGTTAACACCGTCAATATTGGAAAACAGCACCTGCAACGGCCGGTCTGTGGTAAGGCGGGGCACGTCTTTTAACGCCTGCTGCAGCAGGTTCTGTGCGGCGGGCATCTGCTCGTTGGCAATGGGCACATTAAAGGTGAGGCTGATGCGGCGTACCGGGGTAAGGGAGTGATTGATAATCGGTTTCTGGAAAATTTCCTTGTTGGGGATAATCACATGCAGCCCGTCCAGCGTACGCAGGGTGGTGGAGCGCAGCTGTATGTGCTCTACATTGCCGGTAAAGCCGTTGGTTTCTATCTGGTGGCCAACATCAAACGGTTTGCGGAAGGTGATAAAAATGCCGGATATAAAGTTGGCGGTAAGGTCCTGGAAAGCAAAGCCCAGCGCCAGGCCGATAATACCTGCACCCGCCAGCAGCGACGACACTGTTTTATCCAGCTGCAGCACATTCAGCGCAATAAACAACCCCACAAAACAAAAGAACAGGTAAGCAATGCTGGAAAACAGCCCGCTAACCGCTTCGGTGTGGGTGAGCCGGAGCACCAGCCTGTACACCAGCTTCCTGATAAACCTGGACAGCATAAAAAAAAATGCCAGCACCAGTATGGCCACTGCCAGGTTGGGCAGCATTTTAACAGCAGTTTCTAACCAGGAATGCAGCTTGTTATAAATTAACCGTGTCCATTGTGTATATGCCATCATAATATATAGAAATTAATGTAGTCATACAGGAACGTAAATAATTATGCCGTTTTTGAACGCTGCGCCGGCGGCCGTTAACCCGGAAAGGTGGATGCGTAATGCCGCCTGCATTGCGGAAAATGTTGCACATACCGGGCCTTAAAATCCGATTAATATTGCCGGGTCCTGTAAGCCGCCATACAACTTAAACGTAGCTTTGGGTGTTAAAGTTCAAATCCTATGGCCGTTTTATGCCGCTAAAATTTAAGCCGCCGGTTGCATTGCTGTTGCGTAAGCTGCATATAAAGGAGTTGCTGGCTATCCTGTTCCTGCTGCTGGCCATTTACTTTTTCCGGCAGGAACGGCAGGAGCTGCGCGCGCTGGTACCTGCCATGATGCAGGCCGGCCGGGTATGGATCACTGCCGGTGTGCTGCTTACCTGCGCCTATATACTACTGCAGGCGCTGATGTACTATTACAGTTTTAAAGCGGTGCAGGCGCGGCTGCCCTTATATTTAGGCATTGAGCTGTTCCTGAAACGCAACCTGCTGTCGGTGTTTTTACCTGCCGGCGGTGTAAGCTCATTAATGTATTTACCCCGGGGGCTGCGGCATGCCGACATTCATAAGCACCAGGTACACCAGGCATCGGGCATTTATGGCTATGTAGGTATTTTATCGGTGTTCCTGGTGGGTATACCGGTGGTAGGACTGGCCATACTGCGCAACCCCGATATGAAACGCGCCCTGCCGGGCCTGGCTGGCATTTGTTTGGTGCTGGCGGCAGGCATATGGGTGTTCAGGAGCGTGCAGCAGAAAGGTATCGTATATACGTTGCTGTTAAAATATTTTCCATCGGCAACAGCGCACCTGGACGAGATATTTTCCTTTCAGCTGCAGCGCGGGGCCTTTGCACAAACAGTATGGGCCTCTGTTGGTATAGAGCTCACCGGTATTGCCCACCTGTATGTGAGCATGCTGGCCACCGGCGTTACGCCTTCGCTGGAGGCAGCCTGCGTGGGTTATATTATAGCTACCATCTTTTTAATTATTTCTCCTTTTTTGCGTGGCCTGGGCGCCATAGAGCTATCCCTTGCCTGGCTGCTGAAGAGCTATGGCTACAGCACGTTGCAGGCGCTGGAAATCACTTTGCTGTACCGCTTGTTTGAGTTTTGGCTGCCACTGGCCGCGGGCGTGCTGGCCTTTGCGCTCAGGGGGCGCGAGCTGGTGTTACGCCTGCTGCCGCCGGTGCTTATATTTTTACTGGGCATGGTGAACATTTTTTCCGTGCTTACGCCGCCGCTGGCCGGTCGTTTACAGCTGCTGCGCGCATACATACCGGTGGCGCCCATTCATGCATCCAACCTGCTGGTAGTGTTTCTTGGACTGGTGCTGCTGGTTACTGCTACTTTTTTGCTGCGCGGATTGCGCAGCGCCTGGCTGGTAGCGCTGGTGGTGTCGCTGCTGTCGGCCATAGGCCATATCGGTAAGGCCCTGGATTATGAAGAGGCGCTGCTGGCGCTGGCTACGGCTGGTATATTGATTGCCACGGCCAGCCAGTACCGCCAGAAAAGCAACCCGCAGCTGATGAATATTGGCGTGGTTACAGCACTGGGCACCTTTGCAGTGGTGCTGGTATTTGGCGCTGTTGGTTTTTATTTTTTAAAGGCCCGCCACTTTGGGATCGACTTTACCTGGCAGCATTCCCTGCGCGCCGCCTTTCACGGTTTTATGCTGCTGGAGGATGATGAGCTGCGGCCGGTAACCCGTTTCGGAAGGGAGTTCCTGAGCGCCATCCGTGTGCTGGGCGTTAGCGCATGGGCATTTTTATTTTATACTATCATCCGCCCTTACCTGCAGGTGCAGCAAAGTAACACCGCCCTGGAAAAGGCTCGCTTTTACCTGGGGCAGTATGGCGACTCTGCCATGGATTATTTTAAAGTGGGAGAAGATAAGCTCTTATATATATCCGACCAGCTGCAGGGATTTATTGCCTACCGCGTGGCCAACGGTTTTGCCATTGTGCTGGAAGAGCCGGTGTGCAGTGAAAACGACAAGCTGGCCATGCTGCAGGAGTTTGAGCAGCAGTGCCGCAAAATGGGCCTGCGGCCGGCTTTTTACAGGGTAGATGAGGAAAGCGTTTTTTACTTTAACCGGTTGCGGAAAAAGAAGCTGCTGATAGGGCAGGAGGCGATTATGGATATTCGCAATTTTACCCTTACAGGTAAGGATAAAAAATCTTTGCGGAACGGGTTAAACAGCCTGGCTAATAAAGGATATGTAACCGCGTTGCGCCGTGCGCCTTTGCCTGCTGCATTGGTGCAGCAGCTGAAAGCCGTATCTGACGAGTGGCTGCAGCAGTATGAAGTAAAGGAAATGACCTTTTCCCAGGGCCTGTTTAACGCCGCAGCCATACAGGCGCAGGACGTAATTACCGTGAGCAATGCCGCCGGGGAGGTGGTGGCTTTCCTGAACATGATACCGGATTATGCGCCGGGAGAATGCACCTACGATATGATCCGCAAGCGCACCGATGCGCCGGGCGGCGTAATGGACGCCATGATTATTGCGCTCATACAGGATGCGCAGCAACGTGGTTTACAGTACCTGAACCTGGGGCTGGTGCCCATGTCGGGCATAGCCCAGCCGCAAAACACGGCCGAGCAGGTGGTAAAGTTCGCATATGAAAAGATCCGCGCTTTCCGCCATTACCAGGGGCTGCGGGAGTTCAAGGAAAAGTATGCCACTACCTGGACCAATAAATACCTGGTATATGAGCATGATTTTGACCTGCTGCAGCTGCCTGCAGCGCTGAGTAAGGTAATGCAGCCGAAGTAGCTGTTATTGCAAATTATTAATTACGCATTGGGAATTGGGAAGTGTGCTGCAAAGGGAATCCATTGAACCGCCGCCCAGCTAATTCGTGATTCGTAATTGAATAATTCGTAATTGAATTAAACATGTATATACGTGAATTGCTCCTGGTGATCCTTTTCCAGGGGATTTTTTTAATAGTGCAGGCGCAAACACCGGTAGCAGCGCTGCCGGTAACGGCCATGTCGCCGGCAGGTAGCGGCCAAAACCCGCTGGTGTTTTTTATTACCGGCGATGGCGGCATGAAAAAGTTTAGTGTAAGCATGGTAAATGCGTTTACCCAAAAGGGTTATGCCGTAGTAGCGCTGAATGCCTTAAAATATTTCTGGAAAAAGAAAACGCCCGAACAGGCGGCAGCAGATGTGGCTGCCTTGTTAACCAGCTATGGCAGGCAGTGGGGGCATCGTACCTTTTTGCTGGTAGGCTATTCCATGGGAGCCGATGTGCTGCCCTTTATTTATAACCGGCTGCCGGCCGGCTTGCAGGCGCAGGTGCAGCGGCTGGTGTTTATATCGCCTTCGCGGTTTACCGACATGGAGGTGCATGTATCTGAAATGCTTGGTAAAACGGCAGATAATGGTATGAGCGTGCCTGCTGCTATGAACCGCATTACCACCAAGCCGTTGTTGTTATTGTTTGGCGAAGGAGAAAATGATTTTAACCTGCAGGAGCTGCACATACAAAACTACCGGCATAAGGTGCTGCCGGGCGGGCATCACTATGATAATGATGCAGGAAGCGTGGTGCAAACCATTTTTCAGGGTTAACATTCCATTAACCGCTCACAAAATAAACCGCAGTATAATTGCAAACAGCAATGCGGTACCGGATAGCTATATGATACTACTGGTATTTGATACCCTGGAGGCCTGGAGTAAACAGGGCGGTTCCTTTCCTGCTTTTATATTGCCGTTGTTAACAGGCTTTGCAGGTGTTTGCTGTACCTTGCCGGCATTACGGCCGGCAAGATTTTTTTATTTCTGTTAACATGCAATTAACTGTTAACCGAATAGAATGCATTAACATTGTTTGCGAAACTCCATACCATCCTGCATTGTCAGTCATTCCCTCACATTGTCCCCGGGGAGTGTACACTACTATTTACCTGTTAGATACCATACTGCAATCCTATTGCAGTGGAGCTTGCTAAATTGCATTTAATGCCTGACCGGTAAAGAAGCCTTATTAAATTACCCTCGAAAAACCCATGTATCATGAAGTACATACGGCACTCGTTTACAATGAAGCAAACGCAAATGTGGGCACAGCAAGCCAGAGCGGGAACAACGGAAACTATTGCCTTAACTCTTTTACCAGCAGTATTTTAGCAGAAAACAGTTGAAACAGATGATGTTGGTTGTATTCAAAGGGTTAATAGTTACCAGAATAAATGTATTTGAATTATTTTGGTGTAATGATATGTATAAAGTAAATTCCATTACCCGTTAAACCCCCCTATGCTACATGCCCAAACGTTATTTTGAAAGGTTACAAACAATTGATTACCTCATCCGCATTAAAGGTACCGGCAAACCCGCACAGTTGGCCAAGCGGTTACGTATATCCGAACGTACCCTGTATGAATTCCTGAAAATGATGAAAGACCTGGGTGCGCCTATTGAATATGACCGGTATAAGGAAAGCTATTATTACGCGGAAAAAGGCGGTTTTAATATCCGCTTTGTAAAAAACCTGGCTGCTGCTACAGCTATACTCGCTACTTTTTTTATTGATTACTGGTAAGCTTGTGTGGCGACCTGTACACCAGGTGCCGGTTTATACTGTTTATTATCAATGCTTTGTACAATTGCTCCTGCCCCTGTTACCATTGTTCGCTGGATATTTTAACCCGGTTAACCTCGTATTAACTTTCTCCTTAACACCTGATTAACTCATAAAAAAATATAAAACCTCAATTTCACGCCCGAATATCCAAATGGGATATTCATTCTCACACTGAATATAAAAGACGGTTTAGATTACAAAACTAGCAACGCGGGTTTCTTTTTAGTCACCTGCTGTTTTTTATCATGCTAACCGTCAGTATATGTTGCTTAAAAAAGTGTAGAAGCCTATCGCCTTGGCAGACCGCGTTCCGCTGCTATTAATTATTCATTCTTAATTATTCATAATAAACCGCCGGAGTAGACACTCAGGCGATATGTTATATAACGATAGGAAAAAGAATGCAATGCTTATTGCATTACATTACAATGTTACAACAGTATTTACCCTTAATAGTTAATCATCGGTTAATAATGAAGGTTAACTCATTGCAAAAAAAACATCCCCCGCAGTAAACACTACGGGGGAACGAAGTCCGTTTAAGGCGGTACAATACCATCCCGGCCCATGATACTTTTGGGGTTAATTTTTAACGGTACTTGGGCTTGCACCGGACCTCCTGAATTAAAAACCAACCAT
>NZ_DASTRI010000172.1:0-12634 GCF_035761305.1 Chitinophaga sp.
TGGCTACGGCTACCGCCAGCGATAAGATTAACCTGACGTGGAAAGACAACAGTACGAATGAAACAGGTTTTGAAGTTTACCGCTCTGCCAACAACAATGCCAACTACGTATTAATTGCTACTGTAGGCGCTAACAGCACTACACAGGCTACCTTTGCAGATTCTGCCCTGTTCGCCAACGCTAAGTACTACTACCAGGTACGCGCCAAAAACGATGGTGGCGTAAGCGCTTACTCCAATGAGGCATTTACAACCACGCTCAATAATCTGCCGGAAATAGCCGGCCTGTCAGACCGTACAATGCGTTACGGCACCCAGATCAGCTACAACATCACCGCTTCTGATCCGGATGATGAACCGGTGAGCATAACCACTGCCAACACACCTGCCTTTACCAGCATCTCTGCCAATGGCCAGTCAGGCATTACCATGACCTTCTCGCCCGCCAGCCCGGCTAATATAGGCGTGTATAACATACAGGTTACCGCCACCGACCAGCATGGCGGCGTAACCAACAGCACCTTTAAGCTCACCGTGGATGATAACTATCAGCCATCGCTGACCACTATTAATGATGTAAGCCTGGCAGAAAAAACCACCGCACAGTTTACTGTGCAGGCAAGCGATCAGAATGCCACAGATACCACCATCTGGACAGTAACCGGCCTGCCTGCCTTTGCCACCCTTACTACCAGCGGCAGAACCGGCCAGGTAGTGCTGGCGCCCGGCTATGCAGATGCAGGCACCTACCCGGTAACGGTTAATATAAGCGATAATAAAGGCGGTACAGATACCAAGTCCTTTACGATCAATGTAACAGATATAAATCCCAACTATTCGGTAGATATTAACTTTACCGAAGGCAGCTACCAGGCCGCTGCTCCATGGTACAACACCAACAAACGGCCCGTGCTGAACGATGTGTTCACCAACATAAAAGACCTTTCCGGCAACAACACCGGTATGGCCTTTACCATACTTACGCCATGGCAAAACATTAACGGCGGCGTAAACACCAACAACCAGGGCTACACTACCGGCAACAACTCGGGTATTTACCCCGACAATGCCATGACCAGCAACTGGTGGACACAGAACGCCAAGCAAACCATGCGCTTTACCGGTCTTAAACCCGGCTTCAAATACAGCTTTACCATGTTTGGCAGCCGTTACGGCATCAGTGATACGCGCGCCGCCACCTACACTATTAACGGCGCCAGCGTTACGCTGAATGGTACCAATAACATTAACCAAACCGTAACGATAAATAACGTACGGGCCGACAGCGCAGGCGGTGTTACATTTGACATACAGCCGGCAGCCGGTTCCCAGTACGCTTACATTAACACCCTGGTGATTGATGCTGTGTATGACGACAGCACCGCACCAGCCAAACCAGGCCATTTTGCCGCGCGCACACTTACACAGGGTGTAAGGCTTAGCTGGACCGACCAGGCATACAACGAAAACGCGTATGAGCTGTACCGCGCATCATCTCAGGCCGGTCCTTATACGCTGCTTGCCACCCGTCCGGCTAACGACACCGCATATACGGACCTGGGCGCTACCAGCGGCAATACCTGGTACTACCTGGCAAGGGCCATTAACGATTACGGCGCATCACCGTTCACGGACACCACATCCATACTGGTGCCCAACCAGCCGCCCGTACTGGCCGCTATTGCCAACGTGATAATGAAGTCGGACACCACCACGCAAATAGCAGTCAGCGCTACGGACGCGCCGGATGATGTTATTACCCTCTCCGCCAGCGGCTTCCCGGCTTTTGCTACCCTTACCAATACCGGCAACGGTACAGCTAACCTGAACCTGGCGCCTGCCACCTCCGACATTGGTAAATATACCCTGAAGGTAATAGCCACCGACAGCAGGGGCGATACCAGCAGCCGGACCTTTACCGTGCAGGTAACAGACAAGAAGGTTACTTCCATATATGTTAACTGCAACCAGGTAGAGCCGGCCTCCGCACCGTGGAATAACTTTAACGCAGTGCCGAATGCAAATGCAGGCATTAGCAACCTGCAGGATGAAGCAGGCAACGCCTCCGGCATCAGCATCACCGTGCTGGATGCAATGACCGGCGCAAACAACGTAGGCGCAGTAACCGGCGATAACTCAGGCGTGTACCCCGATGCGGTCATGAAGACCTTCTTCTATGACCAGAGCGGTGCGGAAAAACGCGTTCGCATCAGCGGGCTTTCCGCCAGCCGCAAATACAACCTGGTATTCTTTGGCAGCCGCACCGGCGTAACGGATAACCGTAACACTATTTACGCCGCCAATGGCCAGAGCGTGACGCTGAACGCCGCCAGCAATGTTAGCAACACGGTACAGCTGAATGGCCTTACACCAGACGGCTCGGGCAATATCATCTTTACCGTTAAACAGGCTTCCGGCTCGTTCTCTGCTTACCTGAACGCACTGGTAATACAGTCTTATGTAGATGACGGCAAGCCGCTGTCGCCGGCCAACCTGGTAGCTGCCCCGGGCACGCGCACCAGCATAACGCTGAACTGGGCCGATAAATCCAACAACGAAACCGGCTTTGAAGTGTACCGCTCCGCATCCCGCAACGGCACCTACACCCTGCTGGGCACCGTAGCCACCAATGTGACCACTTATAAAGACAGCAGCCTCACTGCCAACAGCGTTTACTACTATAAGGTACGCGCCAAAGCAGGCACGCTGTACTCAGACTACAGCAACATTGCCACCGGTGGTACCCTGGCGTATGGTTTATACGTAAACTTTACCACCACCACTATAGCACCGGCACCGTGGAACAACACTGCAGCGCTGCCTTATGAAGGGCTTACCTTAGGCAACCTGCAGGACGACGGCGGTAATACCACCAGTGTATCTATGACGATTGTAAGCAACTTTACAGGTACCAACCCTGCCGGTGTGCAAACCGGCGACAACAGCGGTGTATACCCCGATAAAGTAATGGCAGAGTCTTACTACACGGAAACCGATACTGCCCGTATGAAGATCAGCGGACTGGATCAGGCCAAACAGTACTCCTTCACCTTCTTTGGCAGCCGTGCCAGCGGAGGCACCAGGATCACTGCTTACGCCATCGGCACCAAAGTGGTAACACTGGATGCAAATGATAACAGGTCCAATACCGTGACTATAGAAAATGTGAAACCGGATGGTAATGGCGAGATCATAATTACCGTGTACACTGCGCTCAACTATGGTTACCTGAATGCCATGGTCATTAACGCCTTCCCGCCGGAAGACAGCTCCGGCCTGCAAAGCCTGCCCAATTACGGCGGCGGCGTAATGAGTAATGTGCGCACCACCAACATTGGCGTAATGGGCGCCCTGGCTCCGACCGTACAACCGGCGACAGTACAGCAACATAATGACGATGGCGTGGATGGCATAACCGTTGAAAATGCATATCCGAATCCGTTCAGCTCTTACATTAACCTGTCTATCCGCCAGCAGCAGGAAGCCCGCATCCTCATCCGCTTACTGGATGGCAATGGCCGCCTGATACTGGTGAAAGACCTGGGCAAGAGAAGCAGCGGCGTATACCAGGAAAGGATTGATGTAGGCAACCGTGTGCTGGGCAATGGCCTGTACCTGCTGCAGATCCTGTCTGAAAGCAAGCCGGTGAAGACGATTAAGCTGATCAGGAATTAACGGAATTGCAGGTTCTTAACAGATTGAAATCATTGTGCTGAGAAAATAAGCCAGATCCGGTTACTGCGGTAACCGGATCTTTTAATTATATTTATTACTATACCTTAGAAGTAATGACCGTCTTTAAACATGTATTTGAATACTAAATCCGTACAGGAACACACCTACGATGCCATTGTTGTTGGATCGGGTATCAGCGGAGGCTGGGCGGCTAAAGAGCTTACAGAAAAGGGGTTGAAAACCCTGCTGCTGGAAAGAGGCCGTAACGTGGAGCACATTAAAGATTATCCCACTACCCTGCTGAACCCCTGGGATTTCAGGCACCGCCTTACCAACCCTGAAAAGGATGTTATGGCCGACCCGGTACAAAGCGCTGTTTATGATGAAAGCAGCAAGCAGTTTTTTGTACGCGATCATGAACATCCCTATATACAGCAAACACCTTTCAGCTGGATAAGGGGCTACCAGGTAGGCGGCCGCTCCCTTACCTGGGGACGCCAGTGCTACCGCCTCAGCGACCTCGATTTTGAAGCCAATGCAAAAGACGGCTACGGGGTTGACTGGCCCATCCGCTATAAGGATATTGCTCCCTGGTATGATTATGTTGAAACTTTTGCAGGCATCAGCGGGCAGGCAGAAGGGCTGCCCCAGTTACCGGACGGCAAATTCCTGCCGCCGATGGACATGAACTGCCTGGAGCTGCACCTTCGTGAACAGCTGCAGAAAAAGTACGGCGACCGCCTGGTAACCATTGCCCGTGTGGCCAACCTTACCAAAGGCTGGAACGGGCGCATGCCCTGCCAGTACCGCAACCTGTGCCACCGCGGCTGTCCTTACGGGGGGTACTTTAGCAGCAACGCCGCTACCCTGCCGGCAGCCAATGCCTCCGGCAACCTTACGCTGCGGCCCTTTTCAACTGTTGCATCGGTTATTTACGACAAGGATAAAAGAAAAGCTATAGGCGTGCGCGTTATAGACACGCAAACAAAAGAGCATTACGAATATTACGCGCGCATTATTTTCCTGAATGCCTCTACCATTGCCACCGCAGCTATACTGCTCAACTCTGTGTCAGACGCTTTTCCCAACGGACTGGGTAACAGCAGCGACCAGGTAGGCCGCAACCTGATGGACCATCACTTTAAAGTAGGCGCCCAGGGCGATTTTAACGGCTACCACGACCGCTATTACATAGGCAGAAGGCCCACCGGCATTTATATACCGCGCTTCCGTAACCTGGACGCAGCTACCGCCACAACCAGCTATGTGCGCGGCTTTGGCTACCAGGGCTACGGCGAACGGGAAGCCTGGATGGATAATTATACACAGCCCGGTTTTGGGGAAGATTTTAAAAAGACCATTACCACACCCGGCAAGTGGACGATGTGGTTGGGCGGCTGGGGTGAAACCCTGCCCTATGCCTACAACCGCGTAACGCTGGACCATTACCGGACAGACGCCTGGGGCCAGCCGCAGGTAAAAATATCTTTTGAGCTGGGCGGCAATGAGCTGAATATGCGTACAGACATGAAGGAAAGCGCTATGGAAATGCTGGAAAAGAGCGGGTTTACCAATGTGCGGGGTTTTGATTACAACTATATTGGCGGGGAATGTATACATGAAATGGGTACTGCCCGTATGGGCAATGACCCGGCCACTTCTGTGCTGAATAAATGGAACCAGCTGCACGACGTGCAGAACGTATTTATAACAGATGGCAGCTGCATGACCTCCTCTGCCTGCCAGAACCCGTCGCTTACTTATATGGCGCTAACAGCAAGGGCCTGCGATTATGCAGTGGGAGAAATGAAGAAAGGAGATTTGTAGATGTGCATATTTGCACATCCGCACATCTACTTCGTTTCTCCCATTTCCATAATCACTTTGTATTCTTCAGGCGTAACGGCGCTTACAGAAAGGCGGCTTAGCCTTACCAGCTGCAGGTTGGCCAGGCGTTTCTCCGCCTTTATCTCTGCCAGGGTAACCGGCCGTTTCATGGGCTTTACGGGTTTCAGGTCAACCACTACCCAGTTGGGATCAGTGGTGGTAGGATCCTGGTAATGTTCCTTGATCACCTCTGCAATGCCAACAATCTCCAACCCTTCGTTGCTGTGATAAAAAAATACGGTATCTCCCTTTTTCATAGCCTTCAGGTTATTGCGGGCCGCATAGTTGCGCACACCGTCCCAAAAGGTTTTACCATCTTTTACAAACTTATCCCAGGAATATTTTACAGGTTCAGATTTAACAAGCCAGTAGTTCATAAAACAATTAATAATGAAGAATGAAGAATGAATAATTTCCAGGCGCTGACGCCTCATTTAAACACTTATGCCGTTATGAATAACAATAATCAATAGCTCACCGAACAGCTTCTCTATTAATTACTAATTATTCATTATTAATTATTACCAGCCACTGGCCAGCACGTCGGCAATGTGCATGGTTTTAATGGAATGCCCGTGCTTGCGGATGTAGCCGTCCAGGTGCATCAGGCAGGAAAGGTCCGTGGAAATAAGGTAGTCGGCGCCGCTTTCAATGGCGTTCAGCACCTTTTGCTCGCCCATGCCAATGGAAATGCCTTCAAACTTTACAGCGAAAGTGCCGCCAAAGCCGCAGCATACTTCACAATCGTTCATTTCGCGCAGCTCCAGCCCTTTTACTTTGGAAAGCAGCTTGCGGGGGCCCTCCTTGATGCCGCATTCCCTTAGCGCAGCACAGGCATCGTGGTAGGTGCCCACGCCGTTCAGGGTAGCGCCGGTATCGCTAACGCCCAGCACCTGGGTCAGGAATTCCGTGAACTCGTACATATGCTTACGCAGCAGCTTTACATCGTTATGCGCAGCGGAATTATCAAACAGCTTACCGTAGTAGTTGCGTACAAAGCCGGTGCAGGACCCGCTGGGCGCTACTATATAATCGTAGGTATGAAAATCTTTGAGGAATTTGGTGGCAACTGAGCGGCATTCCTCCCGGTAGCCGGCATTAAAGGCAGGTTGCCCGCAGCAGGTTTGGTTGGCGTTATAGTTCACATTGCACCCTAGCTTTTCCAGTACTTTTACCATATTAAAGGCTGTTTCCGGGAAAAGCTGATCCACAAAACATGGTATGAAAAGCTGTACGTTCATTCTCTGTCAGTTAATATTGTTAGGCGGTATTATTTGCGGTTAGCCCCGGGCAGCTGCCGGTCATTAATACTTACACTTAACTCTGATTGCCGGGAGGCAAAAGCTATTGCTGCATTTGCCTTAACATGGCTATCATTTTCAGTGCAGTAATTGCTGCTTCGTCCCCTTTGTGCCCATGTATGCCGCCTAAGCGTTCCTGCGCCTGCTCCATATTATTTACCGTAAGCACGCCAAATATAACAGGCACGGGCAGCTCAAGATTCAGCTGCATAATGCCGCTGGTAACACCATCACAAACATAATCAAAATGGGGGGTTTCACCACGGATCACGCATCCGAAAGCAATAATAGCGCCAGGTTGCATGCCGGTGCCTTTATGGGTTTCCCAGTACCGGCGGCAGGCAAACGGCAGCTCAAACGCGCCGGGCACCTGCACCTTTGCAATGCGGGACACGTTGTACTGCTGTAAGGTGCGTTCGCAACCAGCTACCAGCTCATTGGTCACGCTGTCGTTCCATTCAGTATAGATCATAACAACACTGGCATCCTCTAAATGGAGAATGCCAGCATCGTTCAATAATGTTTGATTATGTATTGACATGGATCAATTATTCTACTCTCTTACTACTCCCAACTTCGCCAGGTATTTATCCATTTCACGGCCTTCGTTGGTTTGGGGATATTTTTCTTTAATTTCTTTGTAAATGGCAATTGCCTCATCTGTTTTACCGGCTTTTTGTAAAGCCAGGCCGGCGCGGAACAGGTACAGGGGCGCGGTTAGCTCATTATCGCTGTAATGGCCTGCCTTTTTGTAATAGTCAATGCCGTCTTCTGTTTTGTTCAGCTCCATATAGGCGTCGCCGGTAAGGCCGTACGCATATGCCTGTACGAGCTTGTCGTTTGCGTTAAAAGACTTCAGCAGGTCAATTCCTTTCTGGAATTCGCCCAGTCTTACGTAACATACGCCGGCGCTGTATTTGGCCAGGTTGCCCACTTTGGTGCCGCCGTATTTGTCTATTACCTGTAAAAATCCGTAGTTGTTACCGTCGCCATTCAGGGCCAGGCGGAAAGAGTCTACCGCAAAGTACTGCTGCGCATGGAAAACCATTTCCTGGGCTTTTTTCTCGTTTGGCGCTTTAATGAAACGGTTGTAGGCAAAGAAACCGCCTACGATCACTATCACTGCTACCACTGCAATGTTAATGACGTTCTTGTTTTTGTAGTAAAAGTCTTCTGCCTTGTGCATAGACTGCTGCAGGTCAAATTCCTGCTTGCTTGTTGTGGCGTTTGGTGTAGCGGCTTTATGCTTTGTTTCTGCTGCCATTGTGTTTGTTTGTTATCAGTTTTTACTCACAGGTATTACCAGGAGCGGTTAGCGACAAGTGGTTAGTTGTTAGCGCCTGCGGGTAGCCCGCAAAAATTACTAACAGCTAACCACTCGCACCTATCAACTTAGCTTATTAATCTACAATAAAGGGATAATCTTCCTGCATGTACACGTCTTTCAGCAGCTCATCATCGGAAGGCCAGGGTGACTCTTCTGCGAATTTCACGCATTCGTCCACCTCATGCTTCACCTTCTCGTTAATGGCTTCTATTTCTGCCTCTGTTGCCCATTTGTTCTTCTGGATCGTTTTCAACACAATGTTGATGGGATCTTTCTCTTTATATTCTTCTACTTCTTCCTTGGTGCGGTATTTAGCCGGGTCACTCATGGAGTGGCCGCGGTAGCGGTAGGTTTTGATCTCTACCAGGGTAGGCCCATTGCCTTCGCGGGCGCGTTTTACAGCTCTTTCCAGGCCTTCATGAACCGCTTCGCAGCTCATACCGTCAATGGTATCGCTGGGCATTTCATAGGCCTCAGAAAGCTTGTATATATCCAGTACATTGGAGGTACGTTCTACAGAAGTACCCATGGCGTACATGTTGTTCTCACAAATGAAGATCACCGGCAGCTTCCACAGCATGGCCATATTAAAGGTTTCATGCAAAATACCCTGGCGGGCGGCGCCATCGCCAAAGAAGCAAAGCACCACGTTATCTGTACCCTGGTATTGTTCCGCAAAGGCCAGGCCGGCGCCGGTACCTATTTGTGCGCCTACAATACCGTGGCCGCCGAAGAAACCTTTTTCCTTGGAAAAGAAGTGCATGCTGCCTCCCTTACCTTTGGAACAACCGGTTGCCTTGCCGTACAGCTCAGCCATACAGGCATTGGCAGAAATGCCTTTGGCAATGGCCAGGGCATGATCGCGGTAAGCGGTAATGAATTTATCAGAAGGCTTGGTAGCACTCATGGCGCCAGCGGCAATTGCTTCCTGCCCGATGTACAGGTGGCAAAAACCACGTATCTTCTGCATACCATATAACTGGCCGGCTTTTTCTTCAAAGCGGCGCAGCAGGAGCATTAACTCATACCAGTACAAGTACGTTTCTTTCGTAAACTTCGTCTTCGCGTCTGTTTTAGTAGCCACTATTTCTAAATTTGTCCGCAAATATAACAGGAAAATCCTAAAAACTAAATAACTGTGCCAATTCCCTGTAAATTTGTCGTTTATGAATTAGAAGCGGAAAGCATAAAGCCGAAAGCGTAAAGCATAAGGCCCGGGTGGTTGCCGCAGCACCGGCTCCTACAGCCATCCCTGCAATTCGCGCTTTCCACATTCAGCCCCATGCTTTCTGCTTTGGGTTTCCAGCTTTATGCTTTATGCTTTCAGCTTTATGCTTTTTTCTCCATCTTTGCGCCTTGCTATCTCTAAAAAACATATCGCTTACCCAGTTCAAGAACTATACGCACACCGCGTATGCCTTTCAGCAGCGTATAGTAGGCATTACCGGCCGTAACGGCAGCGGTAAAACCAACCTGCTGGACGCCATTTACTACCTGTGCTTCACCAAAAGCTATTTCAGCAGCAACGAAGGGCAGAATACGCAATACCACACCAACGGCTTCCGGCTGGAAGGGGTGCTGGAACGCAACAGCCAGCTGCACCGGATTATATGCACCGTTAAAGATGGTAAAAAAGAGATTAGCCTGGATGATGAAAGCTATGACCGGTTTTCACGGCACATTGGCCAGTTCCCGGCTGTAATGATTGCGCCGGATGACGCGGAAATCATTTTAGGCGGCAGCGAAGAACGCCGAAAGTGGCTGGATGCCCTGCTTTCCCAGCTGTACCCCAGCTACCTGGAGCACCTGATCACCTATAATAAGGTATTACAGCAACGGAACAGCCTGCTGAAGACCATTGCCACCCAGGGCCGCAGCCAGGATGCCCTGCTGGATATTTTTGACGAGCAGCTGGCGCAGCACGGCGCCCCGGTGTTTGAAATGCGACAGGCCTTTTTACCGGCATTCATCCGCCAGGTGCAGCAGCTGTATGATTACCTGGCCGGCAGGCATGAAGTGGTGAACATACAATACCAGTGTCATTTGCTGGAACAGCCGCTGGACAAGCTGCTGGCAGCCAACCGCCATAAAGATATGCTGCTGCAGCGCACCAGCAGCGGCATTCACCGGGACGACCTGGTGTTTCTGCTGGACGATCATGCCATGAAGGCCAGTGCCTCCCAGGGACAGCGCAAAAGCTTCCTGTTTGCGCTGAAGCTGGCCCAGTATGAGGTAATAAAGCTGCACAAGCAGTTCCCTCCCCTGCTGCTGCTGGACGATGTATTTGAAAAGCTGGACCAGGAACGGGTAACCCGCCTTATACAGCTGGTAAGCAGCCCCGAATACGGACAGGTATTTATCACCGATACCCATGCCCGGCGCCTGCTGGATGCTTTTGAAGGAAAGGAAGAGTTTCAGTTAATTAATAATGAATAATTAAGAATTAATATTCCTGCCTTTTGTTTATCCACCTGCTTCTTGATAAGCCACTGCCCCTTAATTATTAATTATTAATTATTAATTATTAATTCTTAATTCTTAATTATTCAATATCCCTGCCTTTTGTTTATCTACCTGCTTCTTGATAAGCCACTGCGCCCTAATTATTAATTCTTAATTATTCATTATTAATTACCTTTGGTGCATGCGCCATGGTATTAGCTCAATTGGAGATGCGCTCCGCGAGTATATGAATAAAAGCCGCCTGAAACCGCGGATGATGGAGGTACGTATACAGGAAAACTGGGAACAGCTGATGGGTAAAACCATTGCACGTTATACAGAAAATATACAGCTGATTGACGCTAAACTGATCATAACCACCTCTGTAGCGCCGCTGAAGCAGGAATTAAATTACGCCAGGGAAAAGATTATTAAGCTGGTGAATGAAATGCTGGGCGAGCCGGTGGTAAGGGAAGTAATTATTAACTGAGTTGTATAAACGAAAAAAGAAAGGTGAAAAGTAGCAGCGGGTAAGCTTTACTTTTCACCTTTTTTATTAATTAACAGTGCAGCAACTACATGGTTTGTAGGCTGCTGGTATCTGATTTGGCCATGCTGCGGTTTATCAGGTCCTGGATGTCATCCATCTTCAGGCGGGTATGGAAGTGCACCATTACCATATCTTCGTCATCCTTCACCAGCATTACCACGTTCCCCAGTTCATCATCCTTTCCCTTGTTCAGCAGGTATACGTGGCTTCCCTGGTCCCTTACCTCCAGCAGCGGCTCCAGGTGCGATCTGTCAATCAGCGTTTGCCGCAGGTTGGTAATATCTTCTGCTGCAATGGTTTCATTTTCGTCGGGCGTAATGGTGTATACTTTCAGCTTGCTTACTTTTTTGAGCAGGCGTTTGATGGTAGTTACATCCTCATCGCCAATGAGGCGGGCAGGTATGAGCCCCCTGCCGATCTTTATGAGGAAACCCAGTCCAATCCGATGGGTTTCAGCGCGGTCGTAATACGTGCGCTGGAACTTTTTCAGGTATTTCTGCTGGCCAAAGGCCGGCCCGGCTGCTGCGGCAAGGCACAAGGCAAAGAACAGTGCGCGTGCTTTCATTTCTTTAATTTTTTGAGGTTATCCATACCCTGAATGTTCATGTTATTGGCGATCTGCGATATTTCATTGAGGTCAATATCACCTACAAGGCTCATTGCCACAAATTCGCTGTCGCTGCCTACCAGCATAATCAGCTCAGAAATATTGCCTTTCGCATTTTCCTTTACCATAAATTTCAGGTCGGTGTTTTCATCGCGCACGGTCATCAGCTCGTCCAGGTCTTTGGTAAGCATGGCGGCTGCTTCGCGGTACAGTTTAGGACCGTCTTTGGTATCTTCCTTGGCAATGATGCGCAGGCCGCGCAGCTTCTTAATGATTTGCATAAACTGCTGTCCTTCACCGGTATTAATATCCAGCTTGCTGAACATGCTGAACATTTTAGGTGTAACGCTTACCAGGGTAAAACCGCGGTCTTCTTCATATTTCTGGAAGAACCGGTCCAGGGTGCTTCCCTGTTGTGCCGATGCCTGTAAACCGGCAACCAGCAGGAGGAGGAGGAGAATATGTTTTCTCATGATGAATGCTTTTTTAATTACGAATTGTCGTTTACGAATTACGAATGATGGCAGATTATTTTTTGAAGTGTTCATCCGCCACGGCATTGTTGTTACTTATAATTGGTAATTGACAATTCAATGATTTGCTTTTGTTTGTTTAATGTTTACCAGATTTTAGAATGGCTTGATTTTTAAATGATTTGCTCCTTTCGTAGCCTCACCGCACGTATTATGCACCGCTTCAATTCGTAATTCCCCACTGCCTCACTCTCCTACTGTTTTCACCTTCTCTGTAGCGTCATTGAAGTAAGACAGCTTTTCCATTTGCTGGGTGCCTTTGTTCAGGTTGCGGGCCAGCAGCTGCAGGGCCTTTTGTGTTTCTGCATAGGCT
>NZ_DASTRI010000173.1:0-3835 GCF_035761305.1 Chitinophaga sp.
CACATTTTACATTCTTTTTGATGCCCGCTTCTTTTTGCAATTTTTACGGCCTATAACCTTATTTATTCACCGTAAAGGGGTATTTCAACACAAAAAATATCGTAAAGTGCCGGAATAAGTCAGGAACCGTGCCACAGGTTAAATACCTCCAAAATAACCCCTCCAATCTCCCTCATTTATTATTCATTCTTCATTCTTAATTATTAATTGTCATAGGACTGTTAATTGGTCAACTATATTTACCAACACTGAAAAATACGCGTATTTTTGACCCGAAAACGGAAATGGTCGAAAAATGGAGCAATAGCAACACCGCCGGGAGCAGCTACCATGAAAGGCAATCAATTCAAAAGACGGAACGTATGACGGTGCAGGAAAGGATATTGGAAACAGCGCTGCGGCTTTTCAGAACGTATGGTATCAAAAGCGTTACCATGTTTGACATTGCGCGGGAGTGCGGTGTTTCCAAGAAAACAGTATATGAGCATTTTGCAGATAAGGAAGCGCTGGTAAAAGAAGGCATACAGGCCCTGCTTAACGGCTTGCAGCAACAGCTGCAGCAAAGCCGCAACCAGGCGGAAAATGCTATTATGGAGCAGCTGCAAACCACGCATATTCTTGAAGTGCTGGCCCGTACCATGAACCCCGTGATGATGCATGAGGTACGCAAATACCACCCGGAAGTAGGGCAGGCCGTGGAAGATTTCCGGCGCGACAAGGTGCTGCAGGGCATCCGTGAAAACCTGGAAAGAGGCGTGCAGGAAGGCCTTTACCATCCCCACCTGAAAATGGATATTATGGCCCGTATGCGCCAGCTGCAGCTGGATGCGGCTTTTGACCAGGCCCAATACCCACCCGAACAATTTGATATGCACCAGGTGATGCAGGAGATCACCTTTAACTATATTATGGGTATAGCTACCCCCGAAGGGCGCAGGCTGGCCGGCCAGTACCTGGTATCGGTATCGGCGCCGTCCTTCAGTGTTGACTAATTAACAGTTACTAACAGTGTAACAGTTGTAGGTTTAGGTAAATGGCCGGAATAATCATATTCCGGCTTTTATGTTTTATTGCCGCGCCCTTGCCCGTATATCGGCAAAGGCATGCTCTTTTATAATTTGCCCGTTCTCAAAAACCGTTTCCAGCTGGTCGGGCAGTGCGGGTGCTTCGTGCTCGCCTACTGTGCGGTAAGCGCCGTTTTCCAGCACCAGCTTCAGGCGTCCGGCTTTTGATTTTTTAAAGCTGGTGCGCAGCTGCCCTTCTGCACTCAGCTCTACCGGCGTTTTCTGCACATCAATGGCCTGCCCGTTCACTACGGCGTGGGAGCATTTGAGCGCAAACTCCTGCGTGTCGCGGTTCACGCGCTGCAGCAGCGCCCCGCCCATGCCCAGGGCCAGGTTTTCTGCGCTGATGCCGGCCTGCTGCAGGGCGGCATAAATTTTCCCAATGGAGGAGTAGCTAACCCCATCGCCCTGTATTACGCGCACCTGGGGCGGCAATACCTTATAGCCTTTTTCATTTACGGTGTGGCCGAACCGGCGAAACAGTATATCAAACACCTGCAGCAGCGTGCGTACCGGATCGCCGCTGTCGGGCCGTATTACCAGCGTACCGTTGCGCTGCAGCACCTGTTCTTTCAGGTCGCTGCCCCAGTACTGCTCGCAGGCGCGGAAAATGTTATAGGAGTCGGACACGCAGGCGATCACTCCTGTGGGAAAGGTATTGAGCACATGCCGGAAAATGTTTTCCTCTCCCTTTTCGCCCAGCAGGGTTACAATGGAGTGCTCTGTAGCGGGTATGGAAAGGCCCGGCGCCTGCTGTGCGCCGTAGTACCGTTTGGCAAAAATGGAGGCCGGCAGGGTATCGCTGCCTGCAAAGCTTACCAGGTGGGCGCTGCCGCCCAGGCCCGCGCTTTCAACAGAGCTGGCGCCCCGGAAGCCAAAGTCGTTCAGCACAAAGTCAATACCGGCAAAAGACGCTGCGCTGGCAGTGGCGGTATAGTATTTTTTTACCACCTCCCTTATTTCCCGGGAAACGGTGGCTACGGTGCAGGGGTACCATACCTGCATCAGCAGGGTTTCCAGGAAGTTGGTGAGCCAGTAGCAGGCAGGGTCTGTATTCTCAATGGTCATCAAAACATTTTGTACCGGCACCACGGCGCCTTCGGGCACGGCTTTAATACGTACGGGCAGGTGCCCGCCATAGGTGTGCACAATGTATTCAAAACGGCGGCGGTCAAACACGTCGGCACGGCCAAACACCTCTTCCAGCATTACTTCTGCCTCATTGATCTTTTCTTTGGTGAACACAATGCCCTGCAGGTAGGTTTTCAGAAAGTACTGCAACCCGTAGAACATGGTGCTGTTAAACTTACCCCCGCGGCTTTCCAGGTAAGAATAAATATATTCCGTACCTGGCAGGTATAGCTTATGATGTGAATACTTGTAGGCATCCGCCAGTAGAATAAGGTTCTCTGCCATGACTGATGTTAAAAAATGAAAGAAGTCCCTATTTCGCCAGGTACTGGTCTATCTGTCCTGTCCCTTTATGTAAATTAACAAATAGCGGGTTTTTTTGCGGGTCAAACACTATCAGTGTATGCGCTTCCCAGGTGTCCTGGGGGGTAGGCAGCTCAATAATCACTTCCTGGCCGTTGCTGCGGCGGAACAGGAGGCTGTCTTTAGCAGCCACGTGGCGTGTAAACTGGTGCTGCTCCAGGTAATGGGTCAGCTCCGCCTGTTTTTCCTGTGCGGCGGCGGCAGCGGTATCGCCCGCAGCGGGTTTTATTTGCCGCAGTACATAACATTTTTGCGTTATCAGGTCGTAGCCGTCGGCGTTCTGCTCATTGCGTGAGGCGCCATTACAGGCTGCCAGCAGTAAAATGGAAAAAAGTAAGTAGCGCATGTCAGAATTGTATGTTGAATGTCTGTTGTTTTGCTCCCCGCTGTATGGTAACGGTGGTTTTATCTCCTTTTTTAAAGGCGCCCAATGCCTGCATGTAAGTGTCCAGGTTTGTAACATGGTTTTTGCCCAGCTGCACAATCACATCACCGGGCAGCAGCCCGGCTTTTTTTGCGGGCCTGTCATCGGACACGCCGTCTACCCGTACCCCGCCCTTATTATACGTATAATCCGGCATAATACCTAGTGTTACGGAAAAACGGGCAGTGCTCATCTGCGGTTCGCGGGTAGGCGTAAAGGCCAGCTTCTCCTGTTTTTCGGCCTTTTCCAGCAACGTGTAAATATATTTTACAATAGACAGCTCCCCGTTATAGTTGATCTTATCCACATCATCGGTGGGCTTATGATAATCTGCGTGGGAACCGGTAAAAAAGAACAGCACCGGCACGTGCGCGCGGTAAAAAGAGGTGTGGTCAGACGGGCCTACGCCGCTGGAGTCGTATGTGAGCTTTATACCGGCTGCCGGTACCTGCTGCAGCAGCGGCCCCCAGGCCGGAGAGGTGCCTACCCCGCCTATCTGCAGGCCCTTGGCGGCATCCAGCCGGCCTACCATATCCATATTGATCATAAAGTTCACCTGTTCCATGGGCACCGGGGCATGGGTGGTAAAGTATCTGGAGCCGAACAGGCCCAGCTCTTCACCGGAAAAAGCTACCAGTATGAAGTTGTTGCTGTGGAAACGGCCTGCTTTCAGCAACCGGCCCAGCTCCAGCATGGCGGCGGTGCCGCTGGCATTATCATCGGCGCCGTTGTGAATGGCTTTTCCGCCGGTGCCCAGGGAGTTATGATCCTCCCCATAGCCCAGGTGATCAAAGTGGGCGCCTATTACAATGGTCTTCAGCGCATCGTTGTTGATATAGCCGATTACGTTAGT
>NZ_DASTRI010000174.1:0-37652 GCF_035761305.1 Chitinophaga sp.
AAAGTCTTTGATCATCTTCTCATCATTGTCGTCATAATCAACAGACATTACCAGCAGGGGAATGCCCCACTGGTCGTGCTGGTCTTTGCTTAAACGTACATGGTTGGTGTATTTGGGAATGGTTTCGCCCTGCATGTACATGTACACGTGCCAGCCGCCCGGTTCCGTGAGCGCCTGCTTATAATCCGGGCCAACGGCTGCCGTAGCGCGCGATGTATCAAGCCGCTGGCGGTAGGCGCCCATGAAAGTGGTGAAGCCGCCTACGTAGTCGGTGTCCTGCTTTTCCAGGTTGCGGTAATTGGCAAGAATGGGTTCTGTGGGGTTGCGGCCGTAGTAGTAGCGGTCTTCCATACCATCCAGCGTAGCGTTTACAGAAGCGCGGTAGTTATGAAAGGCCACGTAATGCCCCAGCAGGCCGTTGTCGTTGCCCAGCCCCTGGGGGAAACGGCGCGATACGGAGTTGAGCAGCACCAGGTTGCTGTTCAGCGCCGATGCGTTCACGAAAATAACGCTGGCGTAATACTCCGTGGCGGCATGGGTATTGGCGTCTATTACGCGCACGCCAACGGCCTTGCCCAGCCGTTCGTCGTAAATAATAGAATGCACTACGGAAAAAGGACGTATGGTTAAATGCCCGGTTTTCTGCGCCCAGGGCAGGGTAGATGATACGGAGCTGAAGTAGCCGCCAAAGGGGCAACCCCGCATGCACAGGTTGCGCGCCTGGCATTTTACGCGGCCCTGCTGCAGGTGTATGGGTTTGGGCTGTGTAATGTGCGCCCAGCGGGCATGTACCAGGTGGCGGTCTTTATAATGCGTTTTAATGCTTTGCTGCACCAGCGCCTCTGCGCAGTTCAGCTCAAAGGGCGGCAGAAACGAGCCGTCGGGCATGGCGGCAATGCCGTCGCGGGTGCCGCATACGCCAATAAATTCCTCTACATGGGTGTACCAGGGCGCAACATCATCGTAGCCGATAGGCCAGCCAATGCCGTAGCCGTAGCGTTTTGGGGCGGTAAATTCAAAAGGGCTCCAGCGCTGGCAGGCGCGGCCCCAGGTAAGGGATTTGCCGCCCACCTGGTAGCCCCTGATCCAGTCGAACGGTTTCTCCTGTATGTAGGGATGATCTTTGTCTTTGATAAAAAAGTGCGCGGTATCTTCTCCAAAGCCGGCTGCTTTGCTGATGAGGGGATTTTCCTGCAGGAAGGTTTTGGTCATTTGCCCGCGGTGGGTGAATTCCCAGGGCGCTTTGGTAGCAGTGGGATAGTCTTTGTTATGCACTACGTTGCGGCCCCTTTCCAGCACCAGGGTATGCAGGCCCTGGTCGCACAGCGCTTTGGCGGCCCATCCGCCGCTGATGCCGGAGCCTATTACAATAGCGTCGTAGGTGTTGGCTGCCTTGCCTTTGGCATTAATGTTAAAGTGGTGCTGGTGTATCATAACCGGTGGAATGCTTATAACTCAATGTACTGTTTTAGGCGCTAAAAAGAAAGCGCTGCTGTTGATTAACGCCGCTACCCGTTAAAATATTGGGCTTATGGCCCATATCCTTTAAGGTGTCAGCTGCGCCTGCTTAATAGCCATACGGATGTTAACGGTTAAAGGTTAAGTTCTGCAGGGTGGTGCTGTCGTGCATGCCGGCGTTCACATTGGTAAAGCCAAAGTCTTCTGCCGAAAGGCGGTGTATCATCTTATACGCCAGCATGGCGCTGTCGGGCACAGGAACGCCTTCGCCCGTTTGTATAAAGGAAAATATTTTCTGGTCAACCAGCGCGCCTTTATCCGTGATTTTTACCTGCAGCAGCGGCGCTATATTATAGGGATGTTTAAGATTGAACAGGTGATAGGTGGCAAAGTTGCCCAGGCTGTAGGCGATCAGCTTTTCTTTATATACCTCCATACCCCGCGCCACATGCGGGCCGGAGCCCAATACCATATCCGCGCCGGCATCTACGCACAGGTGTGCAAAGTGCATTACATCGCCGCGGTCCTGGCCTAAAAATATCTCCCGCTTTTTTGGGGTATGCGTGCGCGTAGTACCTTCTGCGCCGCCGTGAAAGAACACGATGAGCACATCGCACAGGTTTCTTACCTGTGCAATATACGCCTGCACCAGCGAGTCGTTGTTCATGTTCAGGCAGTTGCGGTGCGGCGCAAAGGAAACAAAGCCCAGGCGGGCGTTGCGTACGGTAAGCGTATCAAAGGGATGTTGCGTAATGCCGCTGGTACGGATATTATTACTGTGCAAAAATTCAAGCGTGTGCTGCACGCCGGCATAGCCAAAGTCGTAAGAGTGATTGTTGGAAAGGTTCAGGTATTCAAAGCCGGCTTCTTTATACCACTTTGCATATTTCAGCGGCGTGCAAAATGCAAAGCACTGTGTTAGGCCGCATTGTTTGTACACGGTAGCGCTGTCAGATACCGCGCTTTCAAGATTGCCGATGCGCAGGTCTGTTTGGCGCAGCAGGGGCATGGCATGCTGCAGTATATTTCCTTCTTCGGGCAGGGGTAAGTATATGGAAGATGGATAGCTGGAGCCTACCATCATATCTCCTACAACAGAAATGCTGATGGTGTCCGGCGCGGGCGGCTGCACAATTACCGTATCTAAAACCAGCAGGCGTTTGCCGTGCATGATACCGGCGCCGGGATTTCCTGCAAAAAGGCAGGGGATGGTTACCAGGCCAATTACGTTGTAGGTAAGTAACCGGAGGTTTTTTACAACCTGTGTGTTTTCGGGCATAGGAGGGATGAATAGTAAATATCTTTTGCGGGGTTATATTACAAATATATAAAAGATATTTAATGTTTGCACAGTGTGTCCGTAATAGTTATTCACAATCGCGGCTGCTGTGTGCAAATATCCCGTTGCAGTTTTTTAAATGCCTGATAACGAACGGTTGCCTGTTGTCATTTATTCCGCGCGTAAACTTTTCACGGGGTTTGACAATGCCGTTTTTATTGCCTGGTAGCTAACGGTAGACAATGCAATCACTAACGCGCCCGCACCTACGGAAAGGAAAATGATCCACGAAATATGCGTGCGGTACTCATACTGCAGCAGCCATTTGTGCAGGAAATACCAGGCCACGGGCGTAGCCAGGCAGCAGGAGAGCAGCACCAGCAGGGCAAAGTCTTTCGACAGCATTTGCCACAGGTTAAAAACCGATGCACCCAGCACTTTACGGATGCCCACCTCTTTGGTGCGCTGTTCTGCAATAAAGGATGCCAGCCCAAACAATCCCAGACAGCTGATGATAATGGCCAGCGCTGCAAATACCGTGGCCAGCTTTGCAATGCGTTCCTCTGCATTGAACTTGGTAGCATATTCCTGGTTAACAAACGTGTATTCAAAAGGTGCGGCAGGGTTGTACTGCTTAAAAACGGTTTCCATTTTCTTCAGCGCATCCTGCACCGTTAAATGCGGGTTTATCCGGATATTGATGTAGTTGCCGCCTTCGTGCAGGATAGAGAAAACCGTGGGCGGGATGGACTGGAAAGGGGAGGTCATGACCATATCCTGCGCAACGCCGATCACATGGTAATCTTTGCCCTCCCAGCGGATCTGCATGCCTATGGGTTCTTTTAATCCCATGTATTTTATGGCGGCTTCATTCAGTATCATGGCCATGGAGTCGGACGCGAACGCTTTGCTGAAATCGCGGCCCTTCGTAATCTTCCAGCCAACAGCATTGCCATACTCGTGGCGCACCGGTATGGTGGCCAGTGCGGGCTGGAACGACGGGTCTTTGCCGGCCCATTCAAAGCCGCTGGTACCGGCCCATATATCGGTAATGGGCGCCTGTGACTCCGCCATTTCGGTGATCACATTTTGCGCTAACAATGTATTGCGGATAATGTCGTAGTGCTTGTATATCTCCGGCGTGGTTTCGTGTATGGCAACCAGGCCTTCACGCTGGTAGCCTACGGGCCGGTGCTTGCCAAACTGTATTTGCCGGTATACGATCACGGTGCCTGTAATGAGCAGTACCGATACGGTGAACTGCACCACAACCAGCACCTTGCGCGGCAGCGCGGCCAGCCGGCCGGTGCGGAAAGTGCCTTTCAATACCTTTACCGGCTGAAAAGAGGAAAGGTATATTGCCGGGTAGCTGCCCGCAATAAAGCCGGTGAACAATGAAAAGCCGATGGCGGCAGTCCACCACCATGCATTGCCCCAGGGGAAGGCAATCTGTTTACCGGCCACGGTGTTGAACCAGGGCAGCGCCGCCAGTACAAATATAACCGACAGTACAAACGCCAGCAGCGCCATTAGTACCGACTCGCTGTAGAACTGGCCTACCAGCTGCGCGCGCAGCGAGCCAATGGCTTTGCGGATGCCTACTTCCCTGGCGCGTTTCTCGGAACGGGCCGTGCTAAGGTTCATGAAGTTGATGCAGGCCAGCAGCAATACAAACACGCCTATGATGCCAAACAGCCACACGTAGGTAATAAGCCCGCCTTTGTTCACGCCGTTCTCAAAGTTGGAATACAGGTGCCACTTGCGCATGGGATGCAGGAACAGGGAGGTTTTATAATCTTCCGGGGGATGCTTGCGCTCTAATACGCCGCTGATCTTTGCAGATACCTTGTCCATATCCGTGTTATCCGCTATTTGCACATATAGTTCGGAAATGTTGAATTCCCAGTTGTCTTTCTCATTCTTCAGCCATTGCCAGGTATCAATATATTTATCCCAGGCGCCAAAAAAGGCAGTGTTGTGCCAGTGGCTGTTAACCGGCATATCTTCGTACACGCCGGTCACCTTCAGGGAAATAATGTTGGTAATGCGCACCAGCTTTCCCATGGGGTTCTGGCTGCCGAACAGCTTCTTAGCCAGCGATTGCGACAGTAAAATGGAACTGGGGTCACTAAGGCCGTTGCGGGAGCCCTGCAGCATGCGGAAGGTGAACATCTCCGGCCCGTCGGGCTCAATAAAGCAGCCCCGCTGCGTGAACTTGTTATCGCCTGCGGCAATGGTGTATTCGCCGCCGCCGGCCCTTGCTACGTATTTAAAATCATCCGGGTACGACATGCGCAGCTCCTGGCCTAATGGAATGGGCTGTGAGTTGAAAGCGCCGGCATCCTTGCCATTTGTTGCATACTGCCATACCTCCGCAATACGCGGGTAGTGCTCATAGTATTTGTTAAAGGAAAGCTCGTCCCATACCCATAACCCGATCATCATGGTAACGGCCATGCCCATAGAGAGGCCGAAAATATTGATGAAGGAAAAGGTTTTGTGTTTGAGCAGGTTGCGCAGGGCTACCTTCATGTAGTTCTTTAACATAGGCACGCGTTTAATGGCGGAATTTATGGAAGGAAGATATACAAACAGGTTGCCATATTTTAAGGTCCGCTGTAGCAGCGGGACGAAGGCGCCGCAGGGAGGCGTGTTGTGTTCATAAGCGAACGAATGCGTCCGGAAACGGACAGGGCCGCCCGGCCGGTTTTCCTCACCCGCACACTGATTTCCGGTTTGTTTAAAAACGTAAATTTGCTTATGGCCTTAACCAATTTAGTATGGAACTGACGTATGAAACCACCTACCAGGCAGCTGGTAAGGTTGCCGACACAATAGCATCGATCTTATTGAAACATCAGGCAGCCGCTTATGAAAACGGGGAGCAGAACCTGGCGGCTGTGCCGGAGGCATGGGTTGTAGAGAAAATGATTGACGTAGCCTTTTGGGCCAGCCTCCGTAAAGAAGAGGGCAATGCCACCAAATTATCCCTGGCCTTTCTGCCGCCTTCCCAGGCCGGCAAACCCCTGCTGTTTGCACAGCCTTTGCAGCTGAACTCAAAAACCCTCAGCAAGCTGGCCCCCGGCGTAGAGCGCGCCGGCGTGCATGTAGGCGTATGGTATAAAGGCACCGAACTGTATATCTGGGGCACTACCATTAAGCTGCCCGACTACTGTTTTGTGCTGGATGTATCTGAACCGGCCCTGCTGGTAGTAAAGCAGCGCCGCATTATCGGGCTGGGTAAGTTTATGAACGTGGCCGTGCTGCGCGGCGACCAGGTAAAAGTGGTGGACGAGAACAGCGGCCTGCTGCCCGACAGCCCCGCCATTCTTACATCGCTGCTGGGGCTTAGCTACTCTGCCGTTTGGAACGACCCCGTGAATGTGCTCATACAAATAGCAGTGTCTATGCGGGCGCACGGGCGGGGCGGCATTTTGCTGGTAACGCCTTCCCGGCACGACAAATGGAAGAACTCCATTGTGCATCCCCTGCAATACCCCGTTATACCGGCCTTTTCCGGGGTGGCCGACCTGGTGGGGAACAACTGCAATAAAGTAAGCGTAAGCGATATTTACTGGCAAAACGCCCTGCGCCGCGAGGTGGAGAACATTACCGGCCTTACCGCCGTGGATGGCGCCACTGTTATTAATGACCGCCATCAGCTGCTGACTTTCGGCGCCAAAATCATGCGGGCGCATGATGCCACGCCTGTAGAACAGGTGCTTTTCATGGAGCCGGTAATGGACGGCAGCCCGCGGCTGCTGCACCCTTCCAGCCTGGGCGGCACCCGGCATCTTTCAGCCGCGCAGTTCGTGCATGACCAGCGCGACTCGCTGGCGCTGGTAGCTTCGCAGGACGGCTACTTTACCGTGTTCTCCTGGTCAAAGGAAGCAAACACGGTACAGGCGCACCGGATTGATGTGCTGCTATTGTAAAAGAAGAACAGCCATTGTTATAAAACAGTAGTGCCGTATCTATACAGGTGCGGCACTGCTGTTCCGGTATTAAACGCCGGTTTACTGCTGCAGGTAAGTAATGCGGAATTGCTCCGTACCGGGAACTACATCGCCCGATTGCGTTCTTGTATAGCTTACCGGGTAGTTTTGCGCATTATACACATAGTCAAACGTATATTGTTTGGTAGATTGAACGGCGCCGTTGTTATAAGCTACAATCTTCCTTTCTACCGGGTTATTTTCTGCCAGGTAAAAATAGAGGTCCTCCTGCAGAACGGGCACCAGGTGCACGCCCTGGTAAGCGCTCTTTTTATTATCATATTTATAAGTGATCACCAGGCTGTCGGAGGTTTCCCTGCCTGCATCAATATTAGTGTCTTTCCGTTTAACCGGGTTATTGTTTTCGTAGGTGATGGTGGTTCTGTAATTTTCTTCTGATGAAGACAGGTAGTGTATTGTGGTTAGCTGACCTTTGCTGTTATATACCAGTGAATCCAGGTTGTCGGGGCTATAAACCACCTTTACCAGCTGTTTGGCGCTGTTGTAAATGAAGGTATTGCCCGGAGTGCCGGTATTACCGGACTGCCAGTTGGTGGTAACATAAAAGGCTGCCGGCAGCCCGCTCTCATAATGTGGAAACCAGGACATCCCGTTGAGAATAGTATTATCGTTGGCGCTCAGCTGCAGGCTTAGCACGTGCTGCAGGGTCATGTCGCTGTTGTATTTGAATACAACGCTGTCGCTGGTGCTGGCTACGGTGCTAACATAAGCAATATCGCCGGCAGGCGTGTTGATGTTTGTGCCGGGGTTTACATTCTCATTTTTGTCTTTTGAACAGGCCGTGAATAACAGGGCAATGCCTAAAAGGGAAAGTGGAATTGTTCTCATAGGTTCCTTATTTTTTGGAACGCAAAGGTATATATTTATAAAATAGTATATGCGTATAATATATGGGGGAAGAAAAAAAGTCCTGCACAGTTGAAGTGCAGGACTTTTTCATTCCGGCCGGTTGCGCTTAATAATCCGTTGCGGTGGTTATTGCTTCCCATGCTTTATACTCATTGCCTAACTGTTCCAGTTTATTAAAGGCCCGCTTGTAGGCATCGGTACCCAGCAGCAGGAGCTCGGGCGGGTTAGGCATTGTGGTAATGCGTATCATGGCGGCTACGGCCTTTTCCGGGTCGCCGGCCTGGGCGCCGTCCATCTGCAGGAACCGCTGGTGCATTTCATGCACGGCCGTATAATCCGGAATGTGGTTGCCGGTGATCACTATTGATCCGGGATCCAGGAAGTTGGTGCGGAAGGCGCCGGGCGCCACCACCGTTACCTTTATGCCCAACTCTTTTACATCGGCGGCCAGCACTTCGGAAAGCCCTATGATGGCATGCTTGGCAGCGGCGTAAATAGCCCAGCCGGCAACAGCCGTAATGCCCGCAATAGAGGCAATGTTAATGATATGGCCGGAGCGCTGCGCGCGCAGGTAAGGCAGCGCCTTGCGGATCACGTTAATGGTACCGAAAACATTTACGTCAAAGCCCTGGCGTACTTCCGTGTCCGTTAACTCCTCCAGGCTGCCGCCAATGCCATACCCGGCGTTATTCACCACCACATCCAGGCGGCCGAATTTATCCACCGTTTGCTGTAATGCTTTTGCTACGCTGTTTTCATCGGCCAGGTTCACCTGCAGGGGTAAAAAGGAGGCGCCCACCGTACCAACAGCAGCAGCCAGCTCCTGCGCACTGCGGGAGGTAGCGGCTACCTGGTGGCCGGCAGCCAGCAGCTGTTTTACGAAGCTCAATCCCAGGCCTTTGGAAGCGCCGGTTATGAACCATACTTGTTGCTTGTCCATCGTTAAACAATTTTGATGGAGCAAAGTTAGGCGCAGGGCTGCTCCCCGCCATTACAGCTATCAAACAAATGGTTGCATAATTCAAACAACCCGGTAAGCAGAAGGGGTAATGCTGGTATGCTTCTTAAAGAAGTTGTTGAAGTGGGAGGGCTCTTCAAACCCCAGGCAGTAGCCTATTTCGGAAACGTTCCAGTCGGTATGCCGCAGCAGTGATTTGGCTTCGCTCACCAGCCGCTCGGAAATGCGCTCCGTGGTGGTTTTGCCGGTGGTAACGCGGATGGCCCTGTTCAGGTGGTTCACGTGCACCGACAGCTGTGCTGCAAAGTCTTTCGCAGAACGCATCATAAAACGCTGCGACGGGCTTTCGATAGGAAACTGCCGTTCCAGCAGCTCGGTAAATACCGCGCAAATGCGGGAGTTGGCGTCCGGGTGCTGGTAAAGGTTTTCCGAAGGCTGCGTTTTAATGGCAAAGTGCGTAAGCTCCATCACATAATTGCGCAGCAGATCGTATTTATAGATGTAGTCGCTGTTGATCTCTTCCAGCATTTTTTGATACAGAACGCTCACATGCGCATCCTGCTCAGGGGTAAGCAGGTAGGCGGGCTTACCGCCGGGCGCATACATGGGCAGCTCGTTGAGGTTGTTACGGGTACGGTCTGAGAAAAAGGTTTCGCTGAAGATGCAGAAAAAGCCGGTTGAATCGCCCGACACATTCTCCCAGGTATAAGGCACCTGGGGATTGGTGAACAGCAGCGTGCTGCCATTTACCCGCAGGCTTTTATCGGCATAATGGTAAATATTCTCGCCCCGGATCAGGGTAATTTTATAGAAATCCCGGCGCCGGTATTTCACCGGCGTACCATGCGGGCCTACGCAGTCCTCCAGGCGGAACACGTTAAAATGCCCGATGTCCTGCTGCAGGTTATTGGGCAGGAAATTAAATTTATGCTGGTAAAATTCCTGTAGGCTTTCTGTATTGGATCTGTTGGACATAGACCCAAAGTTACGAAATGCAAACTTTATCTATTACCTTACAGGCTCAATTTTAACCCATGACTACTTTCCCCGTACAGTACTCCACGCTCTCGACCCGGGCCCTGGAAGCATTTATCATACAACAATATGGGGAGCCTGCCCTTACCTGCCGCCTGCTGCTGAAAGGCGTAAGCGATACCTACCTGGTTGAAAAATGCGGCCAGCCCCGCTACATCTTCAAGGTGTACCGCCGCAAACACCGCAGCCTGTACGAAATACAGGGCGAAGTAGAGCTGCTGAACCACCTGCATGAAGGCGGCGCCGCGGTAGCCTATCCCATTGCCGACCGCGAAGGCCGGCAAATACAGGACTTCAACGCTCCTGAAGGCCTCCGCCACGGCGTGCTGTTCAGCTATGCCCAGGGACAGCCCGTGTATGACCTCACCACCCGCCAGCTGCAGCTGCTGGGCCGCGAAATGGCGCGCGTGCATAACATCACATCCGCTATCACCCTTACGCATGAACGGGAAACGTTTGACATACAACGCCTGCTGCTGCAACCCCTGCAGGTGCTGGCGCCTGCCTATAAAGACTACCCTGAAGGTTATACGTACCTGACTACCACCGCGGAAAAAGTAGTGGACCGGCTAAACGCCCTGCCCACTGCGGATTTCAGCACCGGCTATGTGCAGTACGACTTTCTGCCCAAGAACTTTCACTTTGACGCATCCGACCGCATTACCTTCTTTGATTTTGACTTTGCCGGCAAAGGATGGCTGGCAAATGACCATGCGTCGTTTTTCATACATTTCTTCTTTCATGTGGCGCATAACAAAATCACACCCGCCGATGCTGACCGCGACTTTGCCATATTTATTGCCGCCTACCGCAGCGTGCGCGGCTTTTCCGACGCGGAGCTGACTGCCGTGCCTTACCTGGGGTTCATCTTCTGGATATTTTACCTTGCTTACCAGTACGAACATTTTGAGGACTGGTCTAACTTCTTTTTCAGCAACCGGTACCTGGTGGAGCGGGTAGGGGTAATACGGAGATACACCGAGCTGCATTGTGCATTGTGAATACGTTTAAACAAATTATATGGCTACCATTACAGATGCATTCATGATGGAAATGCTTCCCAAAACAAAAAGCTACACCATCGTAATACTGCAAAACGGCCCTAACCGCGAAATGCCTGGCGCGGATAAGATTATCTGGGAGCACGGGCGTAATAATTTTTCCATGCGGGAGGAGGGTGTATTGTCTATTGTATGCCCGGTCAGGGATGAGTCGACGGTATGCGGGGTAGGGATTTTTAATGCCGGCGTGGAGGAAGTTACAAAGCTGATGGATGAAGATCCTGGAGTGAAGGCAGGGATTTTTGTTTATACCGTGCATCCGTGCAGGAGTTTTCCGGGAGATCGTTTGCCGGGGTAAGATTATGCGCAGGTTATTGAAATTTCCCGCGTATAGGTTGCTGAAAGTCCGCTTATGTTTTTGAAGTTCCTTGCGGGTAGATTATTGAAAGCGCTTTTACGTTTTTGAAATCCCTTACACCGTAGGTCCAATCCCGGCCTGCGCCCGCCTGTGTGGATGACTATTGGGCCCCGGAGGTCGTACAGGCATCGGGGCAGGATGGGGCGGTATCAAGCGTGGCACGCCGGCCAAGGGCCGGTTATTGGAACCTACGGCGGCGCGGGAGGTCACCGAAGGCGGTGGTGCAAACAGGACGCCTTCTACCGTTGCATGCTGCTTTTTTATACTCCTCCATCTTCTCTTTACTTTACTTTCTCCTCACTGTTTACTGTTTACTACTCACTGCCTACTTTCCGTTCTCTGTTTTGCGTTCCATCTCTTCTGCTTTCTTCTCTTCTTTCTACCCAATGTCTTTGTTCTTTTCTTCTCTTTCGTTATCCTTTTGCTTTCTGCTTTTCGCTTTCCGCTTTATATTACCTTTGCGGGATTAATCATCTACTATTAACTATAAGGCATGATAAACATTGGTGCGTACAACCAGCTGAAGGTGAAGAAGACATCGGACTTTGGCGTGTTCCTGGATGGCGGCGAGCAGGAAATACTGCTGCCTAAACGGTATGTGCCGGCAGGCACCAAGCCGGGCGATGAGCTGGAAGTGTTCCTGTACCACGACTCCGAGAACCGCCTCATTGCTACCACCGACCGGCCCAAAGGCGTAGTGGGCGACATCCTGCTGCTGAAGGCTGTGGATGATACCGACCAGGGCGCTTTCCTGGACTGGGGCCTTATGAAAGACCTGTTTGTACCCAAATCCCAACAGCTGAGCCGCATGCGCAAAGGACAGGAATACCTGGTGCGCATCTATATCGATAACCTCACCGGCCGTATTGCCGCCACTGAAAAAATAGATCCTTACCTCAGTAACAAACAGCTGACCATTAAAGAAATGGACCCGGTAGATATGATCGTATACCGCCGCACCCAACTGGGCTACGTGGTGATCATCAACCAGCAGCATACCGGCCTGCTGCATTTTAATGAAGTATTCCGCCCGCTGGATATTGGCGAGCGCCTGCAGGGCTTTGTGAAAAAGATCAAGGAAGATAACAAGATCGACGTGGTACTGGGCCAGGCCGGCTACAAGAAGGTGGAAGATGAAGGCGCCAAAATATTGCGGCTGCTGCGCGAAAACAACGGCTACCTGCCTTATCATGATAAATCAGACCCCGAAGCAATCTATGCCTTCTTTGGCATGAGCAAAAAGACCTTTAAAATGACTACCGGTAGCCTGTACAAACAGCACAAGATAGCGTTTACGCAAACCGGCATAAAGCTGCTGGAAGAAGAGTGAGGATAAGTTAAGCGGCACACCCGCCGCTAACACGGGCATTGGCCAGGCGCTGAGGTAAAGGCGGTTGCATACAAGCTGTGCCTGCACCACAGCACACCGGTCACCGGTAAGTGCTTACGGCACCTTCCTGCATTGATTTCCGCTGCTTATTGCGCCGGCGGGCCGGAAGGAGGACGGTTATAGCGTTTAGGCTTGCCCGGATGTTTGCGGCTGCCTTCGGAGCGGGAGCCCGCAGCGCCGTTTTCTCCAGCCCTTGGCTGGTTATTATGGTGGCCGGATTTGTTGTTATTACCATGGCCGCCCTGGCCGGGTTTGCGGTGGTTGCCCTTGCGCCGTGGCTTATCCCGGCCGCCGCCTTCGGAACGCGGCTTCATTTCAGGCGCAGGCCCTATTTCCGGGGGAATAACGCCACGGGGAATAGGACGGCCCAGGGTTCTTTCTATACGGGCAAAGCGGCCCATTTCCTTTCCGCTTACAAACGTATAGGCAGTGCCTTCGGATGCGGCACGGGCCGTACGGCCAACACGGTGAATGTAATCTTCCGCGTCTTTGGGCACGTCGTAGTTAAGTACCAGGTCAATGTCTTCTATGTCTATGCCCCGGCTCAGGATGTCGGTGGCTACCAGTATCTTCAGCTTTTTGTTCTTGAAGTCGAGCAGCGCCTGCTCGCGTTTTTCCTGCTCCAGGTCGGAGTGGATGAGATCTATGGAAAACTTGGCGCGGTGCAGCTCTGCATACAGCTGTTTTACATTCTGCTTGCTGGAGCAAAAGATGATAACGCTGTCGAACTGCCGGTGTGTAAGCACATGTTTAATGAGCGGTATCTTCTGCTGTTCGTGCACGATGAACACTTCCTGGGCTATCTTCTCATTGGCCTTGCCAAGCGCAATGGCAATGCCTACGGGATCGTGCAGTATTTTCATGGCCAGTTGCTTGATCTTGGCCGGCATGGTGGCGGAGAACATGAGGTTCTGCCGTTCTTTGGGCAGGTAAGAGATGATCTTGATAATGTCGTCATAAAAGCCCATGTCCAGCATGCGGTCGGCTTCGTCCAGCACCAGGTACCGGAGCTGTTTGATGTTCACATAGCCCATATTCAGGTGGGCGATCATGCGGCCGGGTGTGCAGATGACAATGTCAACGCCGGCAGCCAGCGCCTTTTTCTCAGCGGCAAAGTTGGCGCCGCCGGTGCCGCCGTAAACGGCTATGGAGCTGATGTCGGTATAATAGGTCAGTCCTTCCAGTGTTTGTGCTATCTGCATGGCCAGCTCGCGGGTAGGCACTATTACCAGCGCGTTGATACTGTGCTCGTCGCGCGGGTGGGTGAGCAGGTTATGCAGTACCGGTAAAAGGAAGGCGGCTGTTTTGCCGGTGCCGGTTTGCGCAGAGGCGAGAATGTCGCGGCCTTCAATGATAGGGGGTATTACCTGTTCCTGTACAGGGGTGGCGGTTTCGTAGCCCATTGCGTAAATACCATCCAGCAGATCGTCGTCAAAACCAAATTCGTGAAATTGCAAGGTTTCAGTGTGTTTTAAGTTGTAATTGTTTCGTCAGAGGTGCATTGTTCCCCATTATATACGATAGAAATCCAGTGAAGATAGGGGATTTTAGGGAAAAATTGTCTGGTTTTACCGGAAAATTGGTCTGAATGTCTACTGTTTTATCCGGATTTTGATTAGAACTTCATGTAAACAAAGATCGATAAACAAAGCTTTAAACTTACCGGTCACTACGGGTTCCTAGGCCCGGAAGTGTCTGTTATTTTGAGGATTATATCTATGTTCCGCTTTTCGAGGCGGAACTTTTTTTAATATAAGATAAACCGCTATGCTTTGGCATATATGGTAATACCGGCCTTTGGCTAACTGAAACCGGGTTTTCACCGGGTTTTATAAATTCCATCTTCCTTTTTTGTTAACCTTGTAGTTCAGCAGTCGATTGCCCGTACCGTGAAAGTTTGCCCCATCTGCATATAATCCTATTTTTCATTCACTAAAATTTCACTTATGGAAACACTACAAGGAACCCGCTCCTTTTGCGGCATTGTTATTTTAACCGCAGCCCTGCTGGCTACTGCCTGTAAAAAAGACGACCACCATTCCCCGCAACGTTCGCCCTGCCGCGTTTATCAGCTAACCGGCAACATTGATTTCGACCAGGACACCATCACCATTACCTACAACAACAAGGGCAACCCCGTGGAAATGAACAGGACGTATATCGGCACCGGCCGGCCCCGTTATGTATTCCGTTATGACAAGCACGACCGGTTAACAGACCTCATTGGCCTTTATGACCATCCTACCAGCTATGAGGTGAGGTTCCGCTTTGCGTATGATTTCAAGAACAGGATCAGCAGCGACACGCAGTATGTGATCGGCAACCTGGGCGATCCTGACTGGCCTGAATATATTAATGAATATACGTACGACGCCAGCGACCGTATCGTTCAACTCAGGCACAGAAGCCTGCTTTCACCGGATGCCCGCTGGACCAGCAACTACCATTATAACCAGGCGGGCAACCTGGAAAAGGTGACGGATGAATATGGCGCTGAAGTGTTCCGTTTTACCTACGGCGATAAGGTGAACGTGAACAGCCTGCATCCGCTGTGGCAGTTCCTGAGCCGCGATTACAGCCGCAATAACTCCGACGTAGCCCTTGCATATAACGATAAAGGGCTGCCGACCGAACTGGCGCAGGGAGCGAAGTTCAGCAGCTATTTCGCCAACCTGCAATTTGCGCAAATGAAGATAATTTATCAGTGCCGCTGATGTAGGGGGCGCTCGCTATTTTTACCGCCTTAATGCCCGGAATAGAAAACAGCTGACAGATAACCGCCAGCTGTTTTTATTTTATCCATATTGGGAATGCACTTATTCTTCCGTGGTTAAGGGCCCGTTCACGCTTTTCAGCTTACCGGCCGGCACCTTGGTTATTTCACGGTCGTAGGTCATGAGGCCGTTTACTTCCATTTCCACATCGGTGGTTTGGGTGTACACAGCGGCGGAAAGCCCTGCTTCTTTCAGCTTTTGCAGGCGTTCGCAATAGTGTTTGTAGGTATCAAACAGGTCATCCGCATTTTTAAAAGTGCGGTAGCCCCAGTTGTCTTTCTGCTGCCAGGTATGGCCGGTGAGGGGCAGCCCCAGGCCGCCGTATTCGCCCAGCACCAGTGCGCGGTCTTTGCCGAACAGGTCCGGGTGGGGCATGGCAGGGTCGGGATAGGCATGGAGGTCGATGATGTGGCCTACCGGGTAAAAGTTGCCGCCGCTGGCGCTGTTCACCAGGCGGGAGGGATCGTGCTCCATGGTCCATTTGGTGATTTCGGCTGTTTTGAACTGGCCCCAGGCTTCGTTAAAGGGCACCCATACCACAATGCAGGGGAAGGGTTGCAGGGCGTCCATAATGGCTTTCCATTCCGTGCGGTAAATGCTTTCGGAATTGGCGTCGCGGTTGCGGTCTGTAGCGCGGCCCAGCACGCCGGGACGGTTTTCCCAGTGGTTGCCAAGGTCGCCGCTGGGCATGTCTTGCCAAACCAGTATGCCCAGGGAGTCGGCGTAGCGGTACCAGCGGGCCGGTTCTACCTTAACGTGCTTGCGGATCATGTTAAAGCCCATGGCTTTTGTTTGAGTAAGATCGTACAGGAGGGCGGCGTCGGTAGGCGCGGTATAAAGGCCGTCGGGCCACCAGCCCTGGTCCAGCGGGCCAAACTGGAATACGAATTTGTTGTTCAGCAGCATACGCTGTATGCCTTTATCGTCGGGCGCAATGGAGATCTTGCGCATGGCGAAATAGCTTTTTACCTCATCTACCACCTTGCCTTTGCGGGTGATGGCTACCTGCAGGTTATAGAGGTACGGGTGTTCCGGCGACCATAATTTGGCATCCGGTATGTGCAGCGTTAGGGCGTTGCCGTTAGCGGATGTTTGCGCGGCCACCTGTTGGCCGTTGTCGAGTGCAGTTACCTTAATCACATCGCCGGGTAGCAGGTTGGGCGCATTTACGGTAAGCTGTAAGTCTTGTTTATCTATATCGGGCACGGGTTTCAGCGATGCAATGTAAGTGGGCGCCACAGGCTCTAACCATACGGTTTGCCAGATGCCGGTTACCGGTGTGTACCAGATGCCTTCGGGCTTTTTCACCTGTTTGCCGCGGGGCTGGGGACCATCATCGGTAGGGTCCCATACGCGCACGGTGATCTCCTGTGCGCCGCTTTTCTTCAGCAGGCCGGTAATGTCGAACGTAAAGGGATCGTACCCGCCTTTGTGTGTGCCGGCATGCCGGCCGTTAATGTATACATCGGCCTGCCAGTCGACCGCGCCAAAGTGCAGCAGCACATTTTTCTTCTTAAAAGCGGTGGGCAGGGTGAAGGTGCGTTTATACCAAACTGCCTGGTCTTTGCCCACGGTTTTGTTAACCCCTGATAACTGGGACTCTACCGGGTAGGGCACCTGTATATTGCCTGCATAAGCAGCCGGCGCGCCGGTTTGGCTGTTGGGCACCAGGGCATACTGCCAGGCGCCGTTGAGGTTCATCCAGGCACTGCGCATCATTTGCGGGCGTGGATATTCGGGCAGCGGCGTGGCGGCGGCTTTTGCGTCTTTTGCCCAGCGGGTTTGCAGGGTGCCGGTTTGGGCGGAGGCATGGTACGCCAAGCTACATAGGAACAATACACTTAGTATGAGCATGGTGTGAGTACGGTTACGTGGCATTTTTTAGCACTGAGTTTTAATGGTGAGGCGGGAAATTAATAATTAATAGTTAATAATTAATAATGAAGATGATAGCGGCGGAGGGATGGAGGAGGATCGGTATGTGCTTAAAAACAAACTCCCCGCGGTATTACCGGCAGGGGAGTTGTGCAGTTGGCATAAGGATTATGTTGACGATTGGCTATTTATTCTTAATTATTAATTATAACCGCCTCCGATGCGGGGCCTTCGTAACCATTCTTATCTACAGCGGCAATGCGGTAATACCAGCTGCCCTGCAGGGGCTGCGCCAGCAGGTTTTCGCCGTTGTCGGTGAAGGTGAGGGCGGCATCTGCGGCCATGTAGGTAAGCAGGTTATCGGGGCCGGGGGTAAAGTCATTCTGCTGCGAACGGTAAATGTGATAGTAAGCCGCATCGCTTACCGGCTGCCAGGTGAGCGACTGCTGCTGCGTTTGCACTTCAGGGGCGGCTAACGGTGCGGCAGTGGCATTGAACGGCTCCTGCATGAGCGACAGCGGATGCGCCGGCGCATCGGCGGGGAATACAGACTGGTTGGCGCCGTCGGTGGCGGTGATGTAGTATTCAAGGCCATCGGCAGTGATCCCGTTTGCGGGGATAACGGCGGTGAACACGGCTTTTACGCGGCGTGTCATGTGCAGCTGCTGCCAGTTATGCGCACCAGGTACGCGATAGTAAAGGTTGGCCATCAGCAGCTCATGGGCGCGGCCGTCGAGCAGGCGGGCCTTGATCCACAAGGGCTGGCCGGGAAGCAGGGTGGTGGGGGGAGAGATCACCACTATCTGCGGGGGCGTGCTGTCGGCGCTGCCGGCAGCGCAGTAGGCGGGTACCGAAGGTACGGACTCCATATCATCCCAGCGGATGCTGCGCACCTGGTAGTACGCTATGCCGCCGGCGTTATCTTCATAGCTGCGGGCATCCGCGGGCAGGGGCCTGGTGGTAATGCGCTCGCCGTTGCGGTATACCACAAAGCCTCTTGAGCCGGGGCGGGGCATATCCCAGGTAAGCAGGGCGCCGTTCATGGTGCCTTTTACCTGCAGGTTTTCCGGGGCCGGCGCGCCGTAGGCGTTGAGCAGGCGGCGGCTGATCTCGGGCATGTAGTTCTTTTGTATAAAACGGTTCTGCATGCTTACCACATTGCCTAATGACGACAGGTCTGTTACGCGGCCGTTGAAGTTGTGCACCCAGGAGGCAACAACAGGCGTGATATTCCACTTGGGCTCATTAAAGTGCAGGTTCAGCTGAATGTGGTTCTGCTCTGCGCCTATCCGGCAGCGGAGCAGCCGCAGGCGGTATTGCTGCCCGGGATCACCGGCGGCAGCGATGGTGTTATCCAGCACGGTCAGCTGCTCAGCGGCTTTGCTAAGCTCATTTTTTGCCATGGCAACATCGGCCTTATATACTGCATTGGCATCCGGCTCGCGGTACACCAGGTATATGGAGTGTTTGCCAGGTGCGGGAATGATGTTGGTTTGCACGCTGGTCCAGTTGAGCCAGTCGCCCGTGGGCTGCACCTGTGCTTCGCCTATTTTGGGACCGTCGGGCGCGTTGAGGTGGATCTCTATACGGCCGCCGCTGCCCATAGAGGCTACACGGGCCTGGAACTTCGTCCATCCCGGATCAAACTCCAGCTCCTTATAGGCCGTCCATGAACCCCGGCGTATGTAACCCACGCAGCTGCTGTCGGACGAGATAGCTACTGTGCGCACCACATTATTCTGCGTATAGTTGGCAGCGGCTGTAACAAACTCGCGCGCATTATCTCCCGTAAGGCGGAAAGAGAGCACATTAAACAGGTAGCTTTCCTGGTTTTCCACATCGCCCACCATAAAAGGAGGCGTGCCCCTGCATTCGCTGAAGTTGCTGGCGTACGGTTCGTTCTGGTTGATGATGGGCGTTATTGCAGCGGCAGCAGCCTTACCATACTGCTGCGCTGCAAAACGGCCATAAACTGTTTCAGCGTCCTTCAACTCCTGCTTGTCGTCCCAGGGCGCGCGGGACATATACCACATTTTGGCTTTTACGGCGTCTGTAATACGCCAGGTAAGGGAGTAAAAGCCTTTCATGTTGGGGGCACGCTCTTTCCATGCTTTAATGGTGTTAGAGAGGTCCATGTTATAGGGATAATAGTATACAGAGCTGTTGAAGTCCCTTTCCAGCCAGGGACAGCCCCAGTACTCACGTTTGCCGTAAATGCTGCCGTTCTCGAACCCGTCGGAATAATAGGAGATGGGCGCGCAGATCACATCTTCGGGCAGGGTAGCGGTGTTTTCCGGCTCCAGCCCCCAACCTGCTACTGCTATGCGTGTGTGCGGGCTGGCCTGTTTAAGTCCGTTGTAAAAGCCGTCGAAGATGGTGCGCCATTTCTGCCACTTTTCTTTGTCTTTTGCAATACCTTCCGACTGAAAGCAAAGCAGGTAATCGAGGTCGGGATAGTCGGTAGTGATCTGCTTTACCCGGGCTTCGACCACTTTGGGATCGTCGGGCTCCAGGCCGTAGCTGTCGGGTACCAGGTCTATATCCAGGCCCAGGCCTATGCGGATGCCCCTGCGGTGGGCATAGGCGATCACCCGTTTAAACTCGTTCACGCCTTTGCGGAACACCTGTTTGTTATCCAGCTTTTCATTATGCAGGGCGCAATCTGCCCCAAAATCGTAATCATCAAATAAGTCGGAGGAGCCAAAGGGATATTTGTTCACCTCCCATCCCGGAAAGGAGCCCCAGGCATGGCCGGTACGGGCAGTGGCCATCCACACGCGCGACAGCTTGCCATCTACCTCAAAATTGTGGAACATCTCGTTATGGGCTGCTTCGCCATTGTAGTTATGGATGTGCAGGAAGTTCATCCGCATGCGGGCCATCTGGTCAAGAATATATTTCCAGTCTTCCCAGGAGTACGACGTTGCCGACTGCGGGAAGTTGGTCCAGGGCAGGAAGCCGCGTACTTCCACCGCGGGTGTTTTTTCTTCATCCACGTTGGGCAGCAGGGTAGCAGGTTTATTTTCGGGGAATACATCGCCATCGAAGCTGAAGCTAATGCCTAAATGTTCTTCCAGCAAACCATACACGCCATACAGCACGCCTACGGGTTCATTGGCGGCAATCACGATCACATCTTTACCACCCAGCTTCAACTTTTTCAACAGGTAACTTTGGGATGCAGCAGGGACTTTTATTTTCCCTGCTGCGATGAGGCGATCAACCAATGCATGATGGCCGGGACGACCCAGGATAAAGCCGGTAAACTTTTTATCCTTATCAGTAATGTTTGGAAGCTTGCCGGACAGCTGGTAAATGTAGCGGGCCAGGTCCCTGGCGGCGTAGGTTTCCATTTCCGTTGGCTGCGCCGGGATGATAATATCGAGCTTTTGGGCGCTTAGCTCAGCGGCGAGGAATAAGGGGATCAATAAAGCGAATAACTTGCGGATCGATAACACGGAATTTGGTTTTTGATTTTATAAATTAGCTTGTTGCTTTGTACCTTCTTTGCTGCTGCTCTAATAGCTTTGCTGTAGCTTCAATGGCTTTTTAACTGCGTTGCATTCCGGCGGCTTTGCTTTCTCTACAGCTTTGCTGCTGCTTTCTCTACTGCTTTACAGCTTTTTCTACTGCTTTGCCGGCAGGTCCGGGTACGAACTGCGCCCGCCTGTGTGGACCGCTATCTGACAGGATCAAGCAGTCGGACAGGGGAATCTTATTGGGCCATTGCCGGTTGTGTCACGCCGGCCAAGGTTCGTAACCCGGACCTGCCGGCATCGCGGTGTGCAATAAAGGGCAGTAGCGCCTGGCTGTATGAATGTTGTTTTGAGTATAGATGTTGTTTGTTTTGTTTGCTTGTGTTGCTTGTTTTGGTTGCGTTGCTTGTTCGTTTGTGTTGCTTGTGTTGGTTGTTTTGGTTGCTTTTGCCCCATGGATTGATGGATTGCCGCTGGTTGATTGCCCGCCTGTTGATAATGCCGGATGATAATGCCGGATGATAATGCCGGTGGTTGCGCCCATGGATTGGTATTGGTTGATTGATACCGGTTGATTGATACATGCCGGTTTGTTGTGTGTTGTACCTGTTGATAGTGCCGGATGATTGCGCCGGTTGATTGCGCCCGTTGGCTGGTACCGGTTGATGGATTGAGGCAGATTGTTGGCCCGGGATGGTTGTAGTGTGATGCTTATCATGCGGCTTAAAAGGTAAAATTAAAGTGCCGGCAGGGCCGGAGGTTCCACTTTACTATTAAAAAACTAAACTATTTTAACGGGTTCATCCCGGTTTGCCCCGATGGATGCAAAGCCTTTTTTCCTCCCTGAAAGAGCTGTTTGTCTACTGCCGAAGCAGCCGATTCCATGCATCTTTACAACATAATACCTGTTAACCTTTATTCCCTGGCAACCAGCTTATGGTGATTGCTTTTAAGACCTGCTGCCTCCTTTAATACGGAGGCAGCATCCTGTTGTACTACTGTATTGGCAAACATATGTATTGTTAAACATAAAATTGTTGATCATGATCGATTCTCCCACCATGAACCCTGCGGAAGTAGGATTATCTACCCTGGAAAACCTGAGCGTTGCCGAAAGACTGAACCAATGGATGTTTGATTCCATACATCCATACGTGAAAACACCCATCCTGGAAATAGGCAGCGGCATCGGTAATATATCCGCGTGTTTTGTACAGCATAAAATACCCCTGTATGTAAGCGATTATACCATAGACTATTGCCGGATGCTGCAGCAAAAGTTTGCACAGCAGCCCCTCGTAAAGGCCGTGCTGCAGCTGGACCTGGCCACGCCCGGCCTGGAAAATACCTGCCCCCAGCTGGTTGGTCAGTTCAATACCGTATTTGCCTTAAATGTGGTGGAACATATAAAAGACCACCAGCAGGCCATTGCCAACTGCTACAAACTGCTGGCGCCCGGCGGACGGGTAATTATCCTGGTGCCGGCTTACCAAACCCTGTACAACGGGTTTGACCGCGAGCTGGAACACTACCGGCGGTACACCCGCGCTTCGCTGCGCCAGCTGCTGGAAAGCCAGGGATTTCATGTGCTGCGTACCTGGCATTTCAATTTTGCCGGGATATTCGGGTGGTTCTGGTCCGGCACCATTATGCGCAGGAAAACATTGCCGGCCGACCAGCTGAAGTTCTATAACAAGCTGGTGCCATTGTTCAGGATAGCGGATAAGGTGACGATGAATAAGGTGGGGTTATCGGTGATTGGTGTAGGAGAGAAAGGGTAGGCACCATTTAGCCATTCTTGAATTGCACTCGTTTGCAGGAAGGCGCCTGTTAACGCGTAAAAGGTGCTGCAGGAAGCTGCATGCCTGTTCCTCAGAGATAATACCATTGCTGACAAGGTCATCAAATAAGCGCAAAGTACCACAAACCTTTACGCCTTTCGCTTCAGCCATGGTCCTCAGTCTTTTATCGCCTGTCATAAGAAGAGCGCCTAGTTTATCTGCATAAAAAAAGGCTGACCAATCCTGTATAGACAGTCTTTCATCTTCCAGCGATAAAGACTGGATTTCAAGCAGCTCTTCTGCCGTTATGGCGATAACGGAAAATCTACCGGAATGAATATACGGTTGGATGAGGTCAACCTGGTGCTCGTATAATTCTGCCAATATAATATCCGTTGTTATAAACTGACAGGCAGCAGCAAGACAATGGTCGAACATTCCAATGGCCAATAAATCGATTAAGATATTCGCATCCTGAATGGCAATCTGGTTCATTTAGGGTTTAACTTTTATTCTTCAAAGGCATCCAGCTTTTCCCGGAATGCCGCCAGCTTTATGCCTGCAAGGCTGGCTGCTTTGCTCATGCTCACAATATCTTCGGCGGCCAGCCGGAAAACAAGGTGATCGAAACGGTATGATTTTTCTTTGCCGGGGTAGGCGCCTAAGCCTGATTCTTTTTTGTTTTTTGCCATAGACTGCCAGAAACGTACAGCAGCGGATTTGTTAATAATGCCTTTATGCAATGCCCGCATCATGATGGCCTGCACGGAGATGCCGAACTGCTCTTTTATGCTTACCAGCTCTCCGGGAGCAATATTGGTACGCTTTTTACCGATCAGGGTTTCCAGGCAATTACCCGGCAGCAGCATGGCGCCCGCAAATGCGTGGCAGATTTTTTCTTTATCGGCACCTTGCTGTATATTCAGCAGCAGATGGCCTAACTCATGCAGGGCAGTAAAGCGTTTGCGCTCTACGGTGTAGGCATTGTTTAACACCACTACCGGGATATTGCCCACGCAGGCGCTCAGGCCATCAAATTCATCGGGGGCGTCAATTTCCATTACCCGTATACCTTTGTCTTCCAGCATCTCTATTACATTCGGAATTGCATCGTAACCCAGATCCCATTTGGCGATTATTTTTTCCACAACATTATCAACATCGGCGGGTTGCGATACCGGTATGTTGCGCACGGGGTTATGAAAGGCGCTTTTGATATTCAGGAGCGCTTCTACTTCGAGGTAGCGTTCAAGAAAATGTTTCACCTTTTCTTTAATGCTTTCAATGTGCTTTGCAGATAACGCCGCCTTTTTCCTGAACTCAACGGCGGGCAGCTGTATGGAAGACGGCCGCATAAAATAGGCCGGCGGCACTTCCAGGGCTTTTGCCAGCTGCAGCAATACTTCGCCGGAAGGTTTCATTACACCTGCTTCATACTTGTTTAATGCCTGTTTGGTAACGGCATTTGCCATGCCATCTGCAAGATCCTGTAAGGACCATCCTTTCATTTTACGGGCAGATTTAAGCCTTTCGGGGAAATGTTCCATAAATAACAAGTTGTTGACAAATTTACAAAAAATAGTTGGTTTGTCAACTAAATAAAAAGTAACAAAAGGCAAGGGCATATTGCTTATATTGCCGCCCGAAGAAGGGACATCTCTATACTTTGCCGCATCTGCGGCTATTTAACCCGTAAAATTATACCTATGACCTTTACCGCCTTTTTAAAAGCCCAGCTGACAGATTTTGTGGATGTTTACGAAAAGTATTTCAAACAAACCTTTGGTATTGCCTGTATGTTTTCCGCTGTTTGCTTTGCCGCAGCCGCGCTGCTTTTTGCCTTCAGCAATTTTGAAAGGGCCGGGCTTTACCGTGTGATGGACCTGCTCAGCTATTTTTTCCAGCGTTACAGTAAGCCAAACGCATATATACTGTCGGACCTTACCAAAACAGTGTTCATTTACCTGGTGTCTTTATTCTCATTGCTATTAATAAAGCAGCCTGGCAAAGACGCTCATTCGAGAGTGCTGTCGCTAAAACATTTCAGGTATGTAACCCTGAAGGAGTTTTCCATGCTGACCTTATGCCTGGTGGTAGCATGTGTAGCAGATTACATCCTGTTCAGGGCGAGCGCCTTTTTAATAAACAGCTCCGAGCTTAACAGGCTAACGCAATACTATTACAGCTTCTTTTTCCACCTGAGGATCTATGCCCCGCTTTTTTTATTTGCCCTGGTTCTCCGCTTCTTAACAGCTGAGCAGCAAGTAAAGATCACGCTGCAGCAGCTGCTGTTCCTTTATGTTTCGCTCTGGCTGTTCAATGAATTTGCCAGGTGAAACATTGATATTGGTGCGGCAACATTTGCTGCAGCTGGTATTTCTCCCACTCAATGATATTATCCTGTATTATGCTTTTGATTGCCTGGCAGGCATTCCACTGATTGCATTCTATTTCCTGGGATATTACTCAGCCATATTTACACCATTACGGCTGGCGGAACAAACATTGCTGGCAGCAGCCATGCAGGCAGCTGACGAGCTATAAGCGGGCCGCTAATGCTACTCCGCTTCTTTCAGCGTCCTGCTTCTTAACAAATAAAACTTTACGCCCAAAGCGGCGCCGGTTACCTGTACCGGTTTGCGGGGAATGGTTACAGGAAATGCATGCTGGCCCAGGCGAAGGGTTTGCTCCGGTTTGTCATATGCCGGCTGCCCTATAAAGTAAAAGCCCTTGAACGACAGGCCAAACGCTCCCCGCGCCAGCCACAGCTCGTATGATGCAAAGCCGCCGTACAGGAAGTACGGTCTGGTGGCGAAAGAAAGCGTGCTTTCATAGCTGCGGTTTTCAGCGGCTACCGCTATTGTTACATCGTTACCTGGGAGGGGAAGCGCATACATAACGGTGGGCGCCAGCTGAAAGGCATGCTGCTTTTTATAGTCGGAGAATGCCAGCTGGCCGTACAGGCCCCAATGGTTTTGCTGCGTGGCGGTAACCCTAAGCCCGTTATAGCTGAGCTGCGCTTCATGCAAAAAGCCGGATGTGGCCTGGTAAAGATAGTCCGGGTGCTGCCGGTTGCGGATCAGCATGCCGCCTGCACCTACTGCCAGCACTTTAATAAAATGAAAGGTAAGCGCCGCGTTGGCCACCAGTCCATTCGTATATATATTCCCTTTGTATTGCAGGTTGCTGCTGCCTGTAAAGCTGCCGTTATTGTAAGCGGTGTTGGCGAGGTTGAGCGTCCAGCCGGCATCGAGGTTGAGCATGAGGCCCAGGCAGGCATCGCTTTGGCTGCTGCTGCGCCTTGCATAGGCTGTGGAGGATGGCGGGTTATACATGCGGGCGGGAGGACGTTCAAATACCCTCCGGGCCATTGCAGGAGGGGAGGAGCGTGCTTCCTCCTGTGCGATAGCCGGCGCCTGTGCCTGTGTCTGTGCAGGCTCCTGTGGAGCAACAGCGGCGGTGGTGTCTGTGGCTGCAATGGCGGGCAGCTGCGGCATGGGATACAATGATGTTCCTGTAACCAGGTAGCCATCCGGCCCGTTTTCTATTTTCAGGCGGATGCAGGTATCTCTTTCCCGGGGCTTTCCATCTTCTTTATAGTGAAAGCTTCGTTGAAAATAGAGATAGCCATACCGGCTGTTTACCGGGTCGGCTGCATACAGTATTTCAGCGGCGGGCGGGAAAGTGAATACGGGATCTGTCCACCGTTTAACGTTTTTCCTGTCGAATAATGCCTGCAGCATCATTACGTAATCTTCCCTGTTCATGGTGTAGGTGCTGTGCCCCGGCACATACCGGATGTCGTTGGCCACTATCTTATCTCCTGCAAACAAATCAAGAAACGCCTGCACCTGGTTATTGCCCGGCATTTGCCCGTTGTTAAAGCTTTCGTAAAAAGCGCTGTAAGGCGCAAAAACAACCTTATAGATATTTTCCGGCACCGGCTGCGGGGCCTGCCGCGCATAGGCAGGCAAACTGCCGCATATGCATAGCACCCCTATGCTAAATAGCCAGTAAGCCCGTTGCATGGTTATACGGTTTGGTATTTAGTATATTCATCCTGGTTATTACCGCCACATAATCGCCTGCTTGGTTCCGGTAGCAGGATATGAAAAGCTCCGTAACGATGATGGCTGTAACAGGCACGCTGCTGTTTGTTTTCAGCCAGGCAATGGAGGTGCGGGGAAGAACAATCCTGTAACCAAATTCATTACCCGGATCGGGGGTGATCATTTTCTCCTGTATGATGGTGGGCCGGAATGCAGCTTTGGCTTCATCAGCGCCCGTGCTGTTTGCCTGTGTTACCAGGTTTTGCAGCCACTCATTGATGTTTAAGTCCCATTTTGAAACAGGAACGCCGATGCCGTTGGTGCTCACCATTGCATTTTGTTCAAAAGAGCGGAGCGCCCAGCGCATATCGAACCGGTGGGGTGAGCCGCAGGTGATGGCTTTAAAGATCACCAGCCCGGTTTGGTCTACCGCGGCCTGGGCGGCGCTGCACAGCTGACCCATATCCTGCACCTTTTCCCGGTTAACAATGCGTTGGGTGGTGTCTTCTTCCTGCATTTCAATGATCTGCATTTTGTCGGGCGGCAGTGAAACCGTTGCCTGCCCAAAGCCGGATTCCGTGTAGGTTACCTGTTGCTGCAGGCGCTGTTGCTTTAGCTCCTTCGTGTAGTCGTTCAGCTTCCTGCGGTAAGCTTTCCGGAAAACGCAGGTCCTGATGAAATTTTCGTCCAGTGCCGCTTCGGCCAGTGAGTCATAATGATTGTTTAAAGCACGGTTGCGGTCATACGGATTGTAATAAACCGGGCTTTCGTTGTACGGTTTATCCATTTCTTTAATAGACGCTTCCATTTCAGCTACCAGCTTGTCGTTTAGCTTAAAGGTGCTGCGGCTGAATATCAAAAGCACGACCACGACCAGGAATGCCACGCCGGGGCGCGTAGTATTGTGTTTGGGGAAGAGGCTTATGAAGAGGGTGATGAAACCGAAGAGGAATGTAAGCGCGGTGCCTATGTCCCGGAAATCGGGTATGAGGTCAAAAAAAGTTGCCGTGCAAAGCGTAAAAAATATGATGCACAATATCCAATAAGCCACTGTTGACAGCCGGCCAGGCCTGTTTTTTTGAGCCGTACTCATAACATCTGATTAACACAATGCAAGACTACTCCTGTTTATTGGTTTGCCGTGGCAAGCCGGCCGTTGTATGAGAGAGCGGCTACTGATACCAGTTACAGGTATACGGGCAAAATTTCCAATGATTGGTTGTGTGTCTGCTTCTACATAATATTACACGATTTTGATCCTGATGTACTACCTGATCTTCTTATTATTTATTCTACACTTATATTTGCTGTTTGCACCTCCGTACTTCCCGGCCCTGTCATTACCTCTACCACTCCTGGTTCTACGCCGTACTGCATGTCCTTATTCCAATACGCTATTTTAGAGCGGTCTAATTTAAACGCCACTGTTTTGGTTTCACCCGGCTGCAGCGGGATGCGGGCAAAATCCTTCAGCTCTTTTACCGGCCTGGTAACCGTGGCGATCTTTTTATGAACATAGAGCTGCACAATTTCATCGCCGGCACGGCGGCCGGTGTTGGTAACATTTACGGTAACGGTTACACTGCTGTCTTTTTTCATTACCGGGGATGATACCTTTGGCGCACTGTAGCGGAAAGTGGTATAGCTTAGCCCATAGCCGAAGGGGTACAGGGGCAGGTTGCTTTCCCGCAGGTAGGGGAAAAACTGCGCGCTGGGCTTGTGGTTATAGTACACCGGTACCTGGCCCGCGGAGCGGGGGTAACTGATGGTAAGCTTACCCGAAGGATTTACGTCGCCAAAGAGGATGTTGGCAAAGGCATTGCCGGCTTCTTCGCCGGTGAACCAGCCGTCGATGATGGCAGGCACGTTTTGGGCGATCCAGTTAATGGCCAATGGGCGGCCGTGCGCCAGGTACACCATAGTGGGCTTGCCGGTGGCCATGATTGCCTGCACCAGCTCGTCCTGCTGGCTCTGGAGGTTTAAGTCGGTTTCATCGCCGGGGTGGTTGGCCCAGGCTTCGCGGCCCAGCTGCTCGTTTTCGCCTACCGCTACAATGATAAAGTCGGCCTGTTTGGCCACTTCCACTGCTTCGGCTATCAGGCGGCGGTTGGCTTCCGGCGCAGGGAATTGCGCCGTATCAATATACTGGTAGTTATTATGGCTGATGGTGTCGCCATTGGTGGTGAGCTGTACACCGGGGGCATACAGTATTTCGCATTGATCTCCTACCTTGTTGCGCAGGCCCTGTAACAACGAAACATTGTGGCGGGGAATGCCGGAATAGTCGCCCAGGTAGTTCACCGCGGCGCAGGGGCCTATAACGGCGATCTTCTTATATTGGTCCTTGCGGATGGGTAAAAAGTTGTTTTCGTTCTTTAACAGCACCATTGATTTTTCCGCGGCTTCCAGCGCCAGCTTTGTGCCTTCGTTGGTAGCCATAAGCTGTTCCGCCTTCTGCAGCGAGGCTGTGTCCTGTTCAAACAACCCCAGGTTAAATTTCAGGCGAAGCACCAGCGCCACGGCGCTGTCGAGATCTTTCACCGGCAGCGTTCCTTCCTTTACCTGCTGTTCCAGTGTGCTGTAGTTGATGCCATAGGGCAGATCAACCGTAACGCCGGCATTAAAGGCCAGCAGGGCGGCTGATCTGGTATCTGCGGCCACGCCGTGCTTTTGCCACAGCTGGTCAATGGCAAACCAGTCGGACACCACCACACCGTTAAACTTCCACTCGTTGCGCAGCACATCGGTGAGCAGCCATTTATTGGCATGCGATGGTATATCATCTACCTCGCAATAAGAGGCCATGAGCGCGGTTGGTTTGGAACGGTTAATGGCCAGGCGGAAGGATTCCATGTGTATCTCCCTCAGGTTACGGATGGAAACATTCGCAGGCCCCTGGTTGTTGGCGCCTTCGGAGCCGCCATGGCCGGTAAATGTTTTCAGGCAGGCGCCTACATGGCCGGGCATTACCCTGCCGTTGCCGCTGCCCTGGAAGCCTTTTACCACGGCGCTGCCCAATACGCCGCACAGGTAGGGATCTTCGCCAAAGGTTTCGCCGGTACGGCCCCAGCGGGGATCGCGGCATACGTCCACGATGGGCGCCAGCACCAGGTCGGTGCCTTTGGAGCGGCATTCGCGGCTGATGTAACCGTACACCTTTTCAATCAGCGCGGTGTCCCATGAGCAGCCAAAGCCGATGCTGTGCGGGAAGGCGTCGGCGCCGGGGGCCAGCAGGCCGTGATGGGCTTCATCCAGGAAAATTACGGGAATACCTAAACGGGTATTTTTCCGCAGCCATTGCTGCAGTGCATTGCGGCGGTGAATGGTTTGTGCGGCAGTGGCCTTGAAATCGGGGTTCATCATGCCCATGCCGTAGCGGAACATGGAGTCCATTTTAAAGGCGTTGGCCTGCATGGCATCGTCGATAACCGGGCGGCCGAAGTGCATGCTGCGTACCTGCGCTATTTTTTCGGGCAGCGTCATACGGGCCAGCAGGTCGGCCACGCGCTGCTGCACGGGCAGCGCGGTATTCCTGTAGGCCGGCAGGGACGCGCTTTTATTTTCCTGAACGGCCGGGGACTGGGCCATAACGTGTACGGATATATTACAAAGCAGGAGGAGCCATGTGCGCCTTAGATACCGATTCATTATCCAGTGAATATCTTGTTCTTAATAAATGCATCATATAACTGTTCACCTCCCACTGATCTGTAACCGCGCGGCCGGTGCCGGGCAGGTGCACCATGTAGGGAAACGGGCCAAACTCCGGGCTGATGGTTAATGCAGCGCCGGGGCTTTGCAGCGCTATGCGCTGCACCACCTTATCCCACCAGTGGAGGTGCCTTTCCAGGGCCTCCTGCCATTCGGCAGCGCGGGGATCGGGCACCTGCGGACCTTCGGGATAGCCTACACGGGCATGTATGTGCGCGGTGCGCTCAATGGCCAGCTGCATGGCAACCGGCTGATCATCCAGGTAGCTCTCCGCCACGCATACCCAGTGCGAAGCATCCAGCGTAAGCTGCAGGTGCGGTATTTTTTGGAGGTACACCTGCGTTACGTGCGCCGCATAGGAAAACTTGTTGCGGTGCGTTTCGTGCACCACGGGCACGCCGCTGGCAGCGGCGGCATCAATGAGCTGCCTGTTCTGCTCAAAGGAGAAAAAGTCTTTGCCGGTTTGTGAGTTCACCTTAAACGGCTTATAGGCTTTGATTCGCTGCAGCCAGGCGCAGTAAGCGTCGTAATGGGCGGAGAAATCGGCCGTATAGGTATCAAAGTGCTGGGGCAGCATCAGCAGGCCGTGTTTGGCGGCGGCATTCCAGGCGGCATCCAGCTCTTTATTGGTGGCGGTATGCGGGATGGCATATTCTATACCGTTGTAGCCTTCGTTTTTTACGTTTATGCAAAACTCCTCCCAGGAGAAATGCTCCGAGCCCCAGCGGGGACAAAAGAATTGAATGGACACAGGCATCATAAACCGGTTTTGATTTTGAGCACTTCGGGGCGCAGGTAAGGCTTGTTGGCGGCTACCGTGCCTTTGTAAGCATATGGATCTTCGCCGGCTACCATTACAATATCGCGGAGGTCTTCGGTGGGCGGCAGGTGGCCGTCCTGGTCCCAGGGCAGCATAGACTCCGCGCTCATATAATGGTTTACCAGCGCCGTACGGAAGCAGTCTTTCGTTTTATTGCGCAAAGAGCTGTGCAGCGTATAGCCGTTAAAGAAAACCACAGAGCCGCTTTTTACTTCCACCGGCATTTTTTCGTTTTCATAAGGGGTGATGTCGATGGTATCTACATCGGCATATTCCGGAGAGCTGTTCTTTACCCGCGGCATAATGTAGCCCGGCCTGCCGGGAATGATCCAGAGGCAGCCGTTATCTACCGTGGCATCGTCGATGGCTATCCATACGCCTATGAGGGATTTATCGCGCGTGGGAATGTAGTACTCATCCTGGTGCCACGACTGCCCCGCCTTGCCGGGCGCTTTCACGAACAGCATGGACTGCATGCATTTCATATTAGGACTTACGATCTGCGTAAGGATGTTTACAATATCCCGGTGAAAAAGGTAGTTGTATATCACCTTCGAGATCTTGTGCGGGAAGTGGATGGCCACGTATTTTTTGAGCACTTCATCGTCGGGCTCATTTTCATCTACCGATACCATACCTTCTATATGCCCGCGCTCACCACGGAATATGGCGGCGGTTTCTTTTTTAAGGGCCGCAATTTCAGCTGGTGACAGCAGGTTGGGAACTACCAGGTAACCCTGTTCCTGGTACTGCCGGATATTTTCCTGTGTGATCATGGTTGTTGTGTTTGAGATGGTTTGATAAACAGGTGCTCTATTTCTTCCAGGGAGCGACCTTTGGTTTCCTTTACTTTCAGCAGCATATACACGAACGCAATGGCGCACAGCACTGCATAGCAGAACAGGGTGAGGGGCGTGCCCAGGTGCTTTGTCATTACCGGGAAGCTGCCTGCTACCACAAAATCGGCCAGCCACAAGGCCAGCGTAGCAATGGACATGGCCAGGCCGCGGATGCGGTTGGGAAATATCTCCGACAGGTACACCCAGGTAACCGCGCCCAGGGTGCAGCCAAAAGCCGCTACATAGGCCAGCATACCAATGAGTACAATGTAATTGTCGAAGTATTTATACCGGAAGCACGTGGCTACAATAAGGAGCGTAATGCCCATTACACAGCTGCCGGCCAGCAGGAACCTTTTACGGCCTACCTTATCTACCAGGCCAATAGCGATGAAAGTGGCGATCACATTCACCAAACCAATACCAATGGTTTGCAGCATGGACGACGAGGTATTGAGCCCCATTTCCTTAAAGATAACCGGGGCATAATACAGGATGGCGTTAATACCGGTGACCTGCTGGAACACGGCCACCAATATACCCGTGACTAACACCGGGCGGTAGGCAGCCGTGAACAGCAGTTTCAGGGGGGTATCAACTTGTTGGTAAAAACTATTCTCGATGGCCATTACTTCATCGCCCGCAGCAAGGCTGCCGGATGTTTTGACCAGGATGCGCATGGCGTCTTTTTTACGGCCTTTTTTCATAAGCCACCGGGGTGTTTCAGGCACGGCCAGCAGCATGAGCCAGAACAGCAGGGAAGGGAACGCCTGCGAGGCAAACATCCACCGCCAGTTATTGGCGCCGGTACCATCTAACAGGTAATTGGATAAATAGGCCAGCAGTATGCCAAACACAATGGCCAGCTGGTAGCAGGCTACCAGCCGGCCGCGCCACGCTGCGGGCGCTATTTCGGCAATATACATGGGCGATACCATAGCGGCCGCGCCTACTCCCAAACCGCCGATGAAGCGGAATATGATCAGCGCATACAGGTGCTGTGAAAGCCCTGCGCCAATACCTGAAACCGCGAACAGCACCGCACAGGCCATGAGCACCGCACGGCGGCCGTACTTGTCTGCCAGCACACCGGCTACCAGCGCGCCTGCGGCGCAGCCGGTCAGCAACACGCTCACCGTCCACCCGAGGGAAAATTCATTGAGATGGAAGTAAGCCGTGATATACGGGATGGCGCCGGAGATAATTGCTGTATCAAAACCAAACAGCAGCCCGCCTAAAGCAGCTACGGCGCTCACCAGGATGATGAAGCGGTGATTTACCGGCGTTGCAATGGCCGGCGGTGTGGCTGGTAACGTGGAAACAGGCATGATTCAAATGTGCGGATGTGCAAATATGCAGCTATGCAAATGATTAGATTTGCAGCTATGCAGATTGCAGGTTTTTAATTGTTGGTGTTACGTTGATAAAGTTAGCGGATTGGGCAGGGGCGGGGTTCCATTTTATTATACAAAAAGTAAATTATTTTAATTGAGATCAGGGGAGGAAACGATAAATTGCACTAAAATAGTGCAATTTAGATGTGCAGATATGCAGATGAATGGAGAGGTGGTTTTAGCGTTTTTCCGGTTTGCTTCGCTTGAGTGCTTTTGCTTGAGTGCTTTTGCTGGTTGCTTTGCCCTGGGTTGCTTTGCCGGCAAGTCCGGGTACGAACTGCGCCCGCCTGTTTGGGGCGCTATGGGGCGGAGGCAAGCGGACAGGCAGCAGAAGCACATTGAGCTGCTGCCTGTCGTGTCACGGCGGCCAAGGTTCGTAACCCGGACCTGCCGGCTGCGCAGTGTGCAACCAGGGCCGTGTTGCCTGGCCCCATGAATGCTGTATGGAATGTAGTGGCACGTTTTCATTTGCGCATATTTATTATTTGCACGTCTGATCTGTGTTTATGCAGGGTGTTTGATCATCTGCACATTTGATCTGCATTGTGTTCATCATTTGAACGTTTGCATATCTGCACATCTGATCTGCATTGTGTTTGATCATTTGCACATCTGCAGGCCTGCATATCTGCACATCTGATCTACACATTTGTGTTTATCATTTGCACATTTGCACGTTTGCACATCTGCATACCTGATCTGCACATTTGTGTTCATCATCTGCACATCTGCAAATTTGCACATTTGCACATTTGATCTGCCCATTGTCTATGCGACCGCTGTTGCAAAAATTACCGCTGACGGAAAGCACGTCGTTTGTGGCGAAGACCTTCCGCACACCCCATTTTGAAGTGGGGTGGCACCAGCATATTGAGTATGAGCTGATCCTCTTTACAGAAGGATCGGGGCTGGGATTTGTAGGCAACCACGTAGGAGAATTTGAAACCGGCGATATTTACTTCCTGGGCGCCAACCTGCCCCATACGTTCCAGAAACGCGCGCCGGACCTGGTTACCAGCGCCGTGGTGGTGCAGTTCCGCGAAGACTTCTGGGGCAGCACCCTGCTGCAATTACCGGAAAGCCGTAACATCCGCCAACTGCTGGACATCTCTTCACAAGGACTGAAAATGCAGGCTCCCCTTAAACATACCCTTGCTCCCCTGGTGCAGGAGCTGGAGCACTGCAGCGGGTTTAAACGCATCCTGCTGTTGGGCGAATGCCTGGAAATGATTGCCGCACAGGCAGCGTATACGCCGGTATCTACCCAGCCAATCAAAACCTTCCAGCATAAAGACCGCGAAACCATGGACCGCGTGTTCCAGTTTACCATCGATAACTTCCGCGACCCTATCTCACTTTCACAAGTGGCCCAATTGGCCTGCATGAGCGTACCCGCATTCTGCAACTACTTTAAACGCAGCACCAAAAAAACCTATATCGATTTCCTGAATGAAGTACGCATCGGCTGCGCCTGTAACCTGCTGCAGGAAACCAAGAAAACCGTAGAGGCCATCTGCTTTGAAAGCGGGTATAATACCCTGGCGCACTTCCATAAGCAGTTCCATAAGATCAAAGGGATGACGCCGTTGCAGTACCGGAAGGCATTTGAGTAATTAAATAATGAATAATTAAGAATTAATAATTAAGGACAATTATGGCCCTGCAGAGCAGTGCATTGCCTGTTCCGTTTTTGTGGGAAGCGCCTTTGAAAATTATTGTGAATGCGATAATTGCGGATTGGATCACGGTGAATGGGTAGGCATTGGTGGCGATTATTATTGTTATTGGCTTGCAGCTTCGGTTGCGGCTTTGGGTAGGGTGGCGTCGTTCAAAGGAAGGAAGGCCAGCATGCTGGGATCTTTTTTAGGGCCGTTGCTGTTGTCGTTGACCAGCAGCACACCATTGTGAAATTTGACCATGCCTTCCCATACAACGCCGCATTGTTTGTTGGCAACAGGCAGCAGGTGCGATAGTTTGCTGGTTTGCAAATCAATGACCAGCAGCGAGGAGCAGGTGTCGTTCCGGTGCCGGTTATCCGTATAGCTGCTGCCAAGGCCTAGCAGCAGGTTATTATAAATACATACTTCTGGCAGCCGTTGCCCCACGGCATCGTTGATTTCAATGGCTTCATCACCCGAAAGATCCGCGTTTATACAATGCACCACACGCCTGCCGTTAAATGCGCGTTCAAAAACAGCCAGCAGTTTGTGGTCGTCTTCCAGGTACACCAGGCTTTCATAACCATCATTGCCGGCTGCGCCGGCCGGTTTGGAAATAGATATTGTTTGCAGGATATTGAGCTGCGGCATATGACCCGGTGCTGCTGAAAACAATGCTTTTATGATGTAGCAGCTATCGCGGTCGGCTTCAGCCGATAAGTAGGCAGTATCGCCGTTAACAGCAATAGCTTCCAGGCCATCATAGCCAGGCAGGGTGCGCATACGGTTGTAGAACGCAAGGCTATCCAGCCGGATGCTGTCGAGCTGAATGCTATAGCCGCTATCGGCCAATCCTTTTTCGATCTCAGTGCTATCTGCCATGAAAAAATAAGCCGGGTGAAAATCGCCGGCTACTTTGCAGGTAGGTACTATTAATATCTTGTTATGCCATTTGCCCAGCGCGGAGAATTCAAACCAGCTATTGGGCGGTGTTGGCAGGTGGATGATCTTTGGCGCCTGGTATTGGGCGTTGGCGGCGCTTGTGAGAAGAAGAAGGGTGTAGAGGAGGTAAAGGGGATTGGGCCTGGGGTTAAATTTGTTGGGAAGGTAGGGGATTAATGGTTAAGGATTACAGATGCGTTAAATTTTCATATATTTGATAATTTCTATACAAGTGTTATGTTTTACTTCAGGACAATGCAAAGTTAAAAGAATAAAGTAGACGCTAAATGAATTATTGGCATATACAGCTTCATCCCAACGATAAGAATACATTTTCTGAGGATATTGTAATCGGCATTCTTAAAGAAAAATCTGTAATTGGACTTGACGAATGGGAAGAGGGACAACAATCAATAGATCAGTTTAGGAATGAAATGCAAATTGGGGACATAGTAGTGGTTAAAAATGGATCGAGCCCGATAGCATTGGTGAAAGTTAAAGGTGACTGCAGGTTTGAAGAAAACGTTGATGAGAACTTTGATTGGTTTCCACACCGAAGGGAAGTCGAAATACTCGATTTTTACAAACAGGATTACAATTTCTCCATACCTCAGGCAAGAGGAACACTTTCTATTTGCAGGGACTTGACTAATGCTACAAGCAAAATAATAATAAACTGGCATATCATGTATATGACAAATAAGATTAAGGACGATAGTATAAATCTACTCAAATACAAAAATCAGATTATTCTGCAAGGCCCCCCGGGAACAGGCAAAACAAGACTAGCGAAAATAATTGCTGAAGACCTTATTAAATCAAGAGCAGTAGGAGATCCGGAGAGTATTATAGATGACATTGTTAAGAAATTCGACCCAAACGAGGAGGGTATAAAAATCTCAAGAGAGAACAATGAAAAGCTTCTCAATACTTTTTATGAGCTGTTTCCTAAAGATAGCCTTGATGGGCTTACTTTAGAAAGCTATTGTGCAGGTAAAGGAGATAGGGACAACTTTTGCTGGTGGATAGAAAGAGGGCTCAAACCTCTGGGCTATTATTTTCCGGGCAGCGCCCGTGCTTACCTGATATTCTGGAAGAAAGAGCTGGAGGACTATAGTAAACATGGATTTATAAAAGACATAGAGGATAATAACGAGGCGATGAAGAAAGTTGCTGATTTACTTTATGAGGTGGTTCAGACAAAAAAAACCGATACAGCAGTAGCATATTTTGGCGCTGGATTTTTGCTGAAATTGCTTAATAGCTACTATCCTGATGAGTATTTCCCTATAAACAGCGAAAGGATGATTGACAACGCATTGAAAATCTTCCGGGAAGATTTTCAGGGATTGGATGTATTTGAAAAGAATAAAAAATTAAACGAGATTTTTCTTAATAGAAAAAGGCAATTCAATAGTTCTATTAACAGTTTTGAATTTGCAAGGGTTCTATTTGAGAAATTCAATATAAAAACAGGAGAGAATGTGGATGTAAAAAATGGTATCGTGGCCAACGGAGAGTATGATGTTATTCAATTTCATCCAGGATACTCCTATGAGGATTTTGTAAGGGGAATTGTGGCTAAAACCACAGAAGAAGGGATTATTTCATACCAGGTAGAAAATAAAATATTAGCCGATTTTGCACAGAAAGCGGTAGATGATCCAAATGGTAATTATGTATTGATTATAGATGAAATAAACAGAGCTAATTTGCCGTCTGTTTTGGGTGAGCTTATTTATGCATTGGAATACAGAAGCCAATTTGTGACTTCAATGTATGAATATAAGGGGGAAAGAGAGATTATGCTGCCTAAAAACCTTTTTTTAATTGGCACAATGAATACCGCGGATCGTTCCGTTGGTCATATTGATTATGCGATAAGAAGGAGATTTGCTTTCATTGATGTATTACCTGACGAAAATGTTA
>NZ_DASTRI010000175.1:0-25268 GCF_035761305.1 Chitinophaga sp.
ATTAAGCTAAAGATGCGTACTGATTCACTGGAGAATGCAATTATTGCACGCGATCAGTACCTGAATAATATCAAGCAGGTTATTAATGGCGACTTTACAGGTAAGCTCGATACTACTATGATTAAAGTGCCTAAAGTTGACAATAGTACTTATTAGGTTAATTAATAATATTTCTTTACCTTCAATCCCGTATTGAAAAACCTCCTAAAAATCTAAGATCCTATGTTTAACAACAACCGCAACACTAAAGGCGAGAGCAAATCAATACTGCCTTCCTCCAACGTTAATATTATTGGCAGTGGGACATCTATCCAGGGGGACATTGTCTGTGAAGGCGACATCCGTATTGATGGACAGGTGAACGGACTGGTATCTACCAAGGCAAAAATCGTGGTAGGACCAGAGGGGGAAATTACCGGCGACCTGGTATGCCAGAGTGCTGATGTGCTGGGACGCGTAACCGGTATCATTAAGGTAGAAGAGCTGCTGTTCCTGAAAGGAAATGCATTTGTAAAAGGTGATGTATATACTGCACACTTTGAAATGGAGCCTACGGCTAAGTTCAACGGCCGCTGTTATATGGAGCCGGATGACATGCCTGCCGCTACTAACAGGGAAGTAAATGGAAGATCCTTCATACAGGAAGAAGCCGCCGCCGCCGGCGAAGAAGCGTAACCGCAACCTTCTTTTACGGTACGCCGGACTGGCTTTTCAAATGATGGCTACATTGGGCCTGGCAGTATTCATTGGTTATAAACTGGACCAATGGATCGGATGGTCGTTCCCTATCCTGATGATCATTTTTTCTTTACTGGCTTTAACCCTACTTTTGTGGCAAATTATAAAAGACACCCGGCGGAATGAGTGACCGTTTTTTTATCCGACTGATCATAGTTTTTTCCATCCTGAATGGCGTGTTTGTGCTGCTGAAATCCCAGCTAACGGGCGCCGGCATGCATTATACGGTGCTGGTGGCCGGCAATATAGTGCTGGCGGTTATTACCTGGCTTTCGTATGTTATGGCCCGCAAGGGCCTGGCTGCGGCCAACAACCATGTTTTTGTGCGCATGGTGTATGCCTCCACCCTCAGCAAGCTATTCCTGTGCCTGGTAGGTATTACCATCTATGTGCTGGTAAAAAGGCCCGATGTAAGCCGGGCCACTATTTTTACTTTAATGTTCCTGTACCTGGTGTACACGGTAGTGGAAACCCTGAGCCTGTATAAATTGCTTAAAAGAAAAACCTGATAACCCCGTGAAGCAGGAGGCGCCATTACATGCATTAACAGCATACCTGCCGGAAGGCACATTTGAGCCGGTAATAGCTTACCTCACAGGGTACAAGGTGCATTTAACCATTACCCGCGAGCGTAAAAGCCTGCTGGGCGATTACCGCCATCCCGATTCCCGCGGCGGCCACCGCATCAGCGTAAACGGCAACCTGAATAAATACGCGTTTCTTATTACCCTGCTGCACGAGCTGGCCCACCTGGTTACGTTTATGCATTACGGTAACCGGGTAGCTTCCCATGGCAAGGAGTGGAAGCAGGCTTTTTCCGGTATACTGCAGCAATTTGTAGGCAAAGATTTTTTACCGCACGATATAGAGGCAGCCCTGCGCCAGAGCATGCATAACCCGGGCGCCAGCTCCTGTGCAGATGATAACCTGATGCGGGTGCTGAAAAATTACGATAAACGTAAAGAGAACCATTACTTTGTAGAGCAGGTGCCGTTGCACCAGCTATTCAGAACCAAAGACGGCCGCGTTTTCCGCAGGGGAGAAAAGATACGCAAACGCTACCGCTGCGAAGAGGTAAGCACCCGCCGCATTTACCTGTTCAGCCCCGTATACGAGGTAGAGCTGGCCGTGTAGTTAACCCGGTTTCACCTCCAGCTTTTTTAGGGCCACTTCCAGTTCCGCTTCCCGCGTAGCCATTTTTTGCTTACGGTGTATTTCAAAAGCATGCTCATGCTCCTGCAGCAGATCGTCATACGGTCCGCGGGGAGAGATCAGCTTTACAAACACCGGCGCGCATTCAATGGCAACAAACAGCAGCATAATAAACCAGTTGGCCCACCGTATGGGGGCGCTGCGGGCGGTAAGGCGGCCCAGGGCATCCAGGCGGGAGGCCAGTCCATCCAGCCGGCTGCGTTCAGGTATGCTGGCCTTCATGGCGCTGTCTACCGATTGCAGCTGTTGCCGGTATTCATTGATCTGCTGCTGGTTACGCCGGGTGATAGCCTGCAGCTGGGCGGCTGCGGTATCGGCATCGGCTTTTTTTGCCCTGTAAATGGGGCCCAGGTTTTTAACGCGGGAGCCGCCGGTGCCATCTGCCTCCTGCTGGGCAAGCAGGGCCAGGGTATCGCGGCGGGCGGCCTGTTGGGCAATGGCCGCGTTCAGCTGGGCAATGTTGTTTTTTAATTCGTTAATGCGGGCCTGGTAGCGGATCTGCACCTGGTCTTCCTGGGTTTTAAACACCTGCTGCTCCATGGTTACCAGCTCAGCCTGTATTTCCTTGTCAAATATTTTCAGCTCCAGCGGCTTGGAAATTACAATGGCTATTAACAGGGCCAGCACCAGGCGGGGCAGGGCCATGCGGAACTCCTGCCAGAAATTGTTGCGTTTTTTCATGCTGGACACAATGTAGCGGTCCAGGTTAAAAATCATGAGGCCCCATATGAGGCCGAATAACAGCGTGGCCCATAGCTCATTGAATACGGTCCACAGAGCATACCCGGCTGAAATAGCCGCCAGCAGGCCGGTAAAAAAGATGGTGCCGCCAATACCTGCGTACTTATTGGTTTCTACCGGCGCCCGTTTTAACATAGGTACATGCGCTCCTGCGCAGAATAAAAAGAAAGCTCTTAAACGTTGCATTGCTCAGACTTTGAAATAGTGAAAAGTCTGCCTCCCCGCGGATAGGCAGGGTATATAAAGGATGGACAACGAAGGTAGCAATAATTACGAATTATCAATTACGAAACGCGAAGCGTTCATGAATGCCTTTGAAAATAATTATGATTATGAATAATTACGAATGGGGGGAAGTGCGGTTATGGGATTAGTGTGCAGTAACGGATTGTTCAATTAGGAAATGCGGGCATTCCGGGCCTGGCTTTCAGAAAACAATTACGGCTAAGAAAGAATGGTTTTTAATGGTCCCGTTAGTGGGAGGCAATATCAGGAGTGATAGCTGCAGTTATAAGCAGTGGCATAGGGAACGCATATTGCTTATAAACAGCCCTGCAGGGGAAAGAAGTATATTAAAAAGCCTAAAAGAAAGTAAAAAACCATTAAAATAAAAAAGGTCAATTACAAATTACAACCGGCTGAAAAATCGCTCCACCCAATTCGTAATTCGTAATTGACCATTATTCACATTCATAAATTACTTTCAAAGGTGTTCATGAATGCTTCGCATTTCTTAATTGACTCTTATGCGCTTACCGCCTTGTTCACCAGCGTAGCTGCTTCGCTCAGCAGAATAGCGGATTGTACTTTCAAACCACTTTCCTCTATCAGTTTCTTGGCTTCTTCTGCATTGGTGCCCTGCAGGCGAACAATGATCGGAACTGTAATATTCCCAATGGAATTATAGGCGTCTATCACACCCTGGGCCACACGGTCGCAACGAACAATACCGCCGAAGATGTTAATGAGAATGGCCTTTACCTTGGGGTCTTTCAGGATAATGCGGAACCCGGCTTCCACTGTTTGCGCATTGGCCGTACCGCCTACGTCCAGGAAGTTGGCCGGCTCGCCGCCGCTCAGCTTAATCATATCCATGGTGGCCATGGCCAGGCCGGCGCCGTTTACCATACAACCCACGTTACCATCCAGCTTCACAAAGTTCAGGTTGTATTTGCTGGCTTCCACCTCGGTAGGATCTTCTTCGGTAATATCGCGCAGCGCTTCCAGCTCAGGGTGGCGCATCAGGGCGTTATCATCCAGTATCATCTTACAATCCACCGCAATGATCTTTTCATCACTGGTTTTGAACAGCGGGTTAATTTCCAGCTGGCTGGCATCCAGTCCAACGTATGCATTATACAGGTTGGTCACAAATTTCACCATATTCTTAAAAGCTTCGCCGCTTAAGCCCAGGTTGAAAGCAATTTTGCGGGCCTGGAAGGGCTGCAGCGGGCCGCCGGGGAATACCCACTCCTTAAATATTTTTTCCGGTGTTTTGTGCGCTACTTCCTCAATATCAATACCACCTTCAGTGGAATAAATGATCACATTCTCTCCTTTGGCGCGGTCCAGCAGTATAGAAAGGTAAAATTCCTTGATAGGATTGGGGCCGGGATAATACACATCCTGCGCTACCAGCACCTTGTTTACCAGCTTGCCGGCAGGGCCGGTTTGCACCGTTACCAGCACACCGCCCAGTATGTTACCTGCAATGGTTTTAATGTCCTCTGAATTTTTACCCACTTTTACCCCTGTCTGCTCTGTACCACGGATCTTTCCTTTACCGCGGCCGCCGGCATGGATTTGCGCCTTTACCACCGCAAACTCATTACCAAATTGCACTTTCAGCTGCTTATATGCTTCAGCGGCGGCTTCGGGCGTATCTACCGGAATACCTTCCTGTACCGGTACGTTATATTTCTTCAACAGTTCTTTAGCCTGGTATTCATGTAAATTCATCAGTCAAAAAATTTGGCGCTAAAATAGGTCATTATGATTTAAATATAAAACCGCAGGGTTTGTGAATTTAAAAATAACTTTGCGCGCAAGAAAAAACAGCCTTTAACGACATCTTAACTATAAATGAGCGACCTTTTACAGCAAATAGCCGCTGCCAGGGCGTATATACAGGGCTTTTCCAACATCCGCCCGCTGGCAGGCATTATCCTGGGCAGCGGCCTGGGTGGGCTGGTAGCCGATATAACCGACCGTATTGAAATACCATATACGGATATTCCCCATTTTCCCGTATCTACGGTAGAAGGGCACCAGGGCCGGTTAATACTGGGCAACATGCAGGGCCGCCCGGTAGTGGCTATGGCCGGCAGGTTCCATTATTATGAGGGATTTTCCATGCAGCAGGTCACTTTCCCGGTAAGGGTAATGCAGGCGCTGGGGGTTAAAACGCTGCTGGTGTCCAATGCTGCCGGCGGTATGAATGCTGCTTTTAAGGTAGGGGATCTTATGATCATCCGCGACCATATTAACCTGCAGCCGGAGCATCCCCTGCGTGGCCATAATGAGAATTCGCTGGGCCCCCGCTTTCCGGATATGAGCGAGCCCTATGCCAAAACGCTCATTAACAAGGCAAAAGAAATTGCCGCTGCCGGCAATATACCGGTGCATACCGGCGTATATGTAGGCGTACAGGGCCCCAGCTTTGAAACCAGGGCGGAATATAAATTTATGCATATCATTGGCGGCGATGCCGTTGGTATGAGCACTGTGCCGGAAGTTATAGTGGCGGTGCATGCAGGACTGCAGGTATTTGCCATGAGCGTGATCACGGACCTGGGTATACGGGAAGAGGACAATGTGATTACGCATGAGGAAGTGCTGGAGGCCGCTGCTGCTGCTGCACCCAAATTAACGCATATTTTCAGGGAGCTGGTAGCAGCCATTAACTAGCAGTTTTCAGCTGTTGGTAAAACACTGTAGCATAGTGCTGACAGCTTTTTCAATACAATAGAATGAGGCATTTTTTCATCATACTGGCATTGCTGATACTAAGCGGAAGTGGGGTAGTGGCTCAATTTAACACCGGCAGCTTCGGCAACTACGGCTCCGGCGGCGCACCCATGCAGCGCGATACTTCCCAGCGCAACCTGGGGCCTGATACCATTACCCTTAAATATCATTTCCTGGGCGACCCGGTAGACCATCGTATTGACTCTTCCGTTATAGATTTTAACGGCAATTACCTGCAGGTGCCGGCCAGCTATATGACGCTGGGCAACACCGGCAGCGCTGCCCGTAATATTATTTTTACCCCCCGCATGCAGGCTGGTTTTGATGAAGGGTTTCATGCCTATGATGTGTATGAGTTTAACCACGGAAATGCCCGCTTTTACAATACCACCCGCCCCTATTCTGAGCTGGCCTACCTGATAGGGGCCAAGCAGGAGCAGCTGATAGGCGTGTCCCACACGCAGAACAGGGGGGAGAAGTTCAACTTTTCATTTGATTACAGGAAAATCAACGCCCCCGGCTACTTCCGTACACAAAACACCAACCACGATAATTACCGTGTAACAGCCAACTATAATAGCCAGAACAAACGGTACCATATCAACTTCAGCTATTACTATAATAAAATAAACGGGGGCGAGAACGGGGGCGTGCGCGGCACAAATGCTGCTGATACGCTGAACCTGGACAAATACAGCGAAAGAAGAACGATTAATGTAAACCTGGGCAACCAGGATGTGCCTACGTATGCGTTTTTCGGTACCACCATTGCGGTAAAATCATCCTACCGCCAGTCGGGGCTGCTGCTGCAGCAGCAGTACGACTGGGGCCGGGGCGATACGGTACACGTGAACGATACTACGCAGTATTATAAATTCGACCCGGTGTTCCGCGTGCAATACACCTTTATGTCGCAGGGCAATACTTTTATGTACAGCGATAACGACCCGGACCCGGAATTTTACACCAATCATTACGACATTGCCTACCGCACCAATGATACCATTAGCGCGCGGCAGGAGTGGCGCACTATTTCCAATGACCTGTCGCTGGTACAGTTCCCCGTGCGGGGCAACCTGGCGCATTTTATAACCCTGGGCGCCCGGTTTGACCATACTACCGGCGCCTTTATGGACAACGTGGAGCAAAGCTTCAGCAATATAGTGCTGCATGGAGAGTACCGCAATAAAACAAAGAACGACCTGTGGGATTTTTCTGCCAAGGGCGAGTTTTATGCGGTGGGCCGCAATATTGGCGACTACAGCGTAAGCGGCATGCTAAGCCGCTACCTGAACAAAACCCTGGGTAATGTAAGCCTGCTGTTCCGCAATGTGAACCGCGAACCTTCCTATGTTTACAAATTCTTCAGCTACAGCCGCGATAGCTGGTACAATGGCGGTTTGGGTAAGGAGAACATTACACAACTGCAGTTTGCAGCTGATAATAAACAGCTGAAGTACAACCTGGCGGTGAACTATTTCATTTTTACCAATTATGTTTATTGGGAGGATTATATGCACAGCACCCAGTCCGGCGGCCTGTTTAACCTGCTGCAGGTAGTGCTGAGCAAACATTTCCGTTATCATCACTGGAACTGGTATATTGACCTGGCTTTTCAGCAGGTACATGGCAACGGGCCGCTGAATGTGCCTTCCATCTGGACCCGCCATCGTATTGCATACGAAAACCGCATCTTTAAAAACCTGAACCTGATGACGGGGATTGAAGCCCGGTACAATACCTCTTATTATGCAGATGATTACTCGCCTGTAACCGGGCAGTTTGTGTACCAGAATACCCAACGGGTACAGTATTACCTGCCGGATCTTACGGCATTCCTCCACTTCCGTATTAAATCGCTTTCCGCCTACATACGGGCGGAGAACCTGAATACCTTTCTTAAAACAAACAACTTTGCCGCCCCGCAATACCCGTATAACAATTTTGGGATAAGGGTAGGTTTGCGGTGGTGGTTTATTAATTAAACCGGTTGGAAACCTGATATGCCTTTTTCTTCGTATATTCATTGAACGATTAAATCCCAAACATAAACTAACCCCATTACCAACCATTGGCTTAACTTTTGTTAAGATTTTGTTGATAGTGGTTATAAACAAAATTTTATCATATGAAGGCATTTACGATCAAGCACAACGCTAACCGGTACGATGTAATTCTCATGAATGGCCATTCCCAACGCTATAAAGTAAACGTAAATGGCTTCGACGTTTATTATGAGCCTGATATGGATGGCTTTCTGCGCCCGGAAGTTCCCGGCGGGTATAATGCCAATATGTCGCTTTTGCTGGACCTCGGAGAGCGCATACAGGAAACAGAGCTGGCAGTAGCACCATAGGTGGCTCCGCAAAATAGTGCTACCTTTGTACCTGCCATGCAAACTTTTGAATTACATATTAAGAATATGGTGTGCCCTCGCTGCATAAAGGTGGTGCGCACCATACTGGAAAAAGAAGGGTTGCCGGTACAGGACGTACAGCTGGGTAAAGCGGTATTAACCGCCCCGCCGGACGCTGCACAATTACAATCGATTACCGCTGCACTGGCGCAGGAAGGTTTACCCCTGGTAGATGATAAAAAGCAGCAGCTGGTGGAAGCTATCAAGAACATTATTGTTACTACCATTCACCATACGCCCCTGTATGAGCTGCAGGAAAATTTCTCTACCTTATTATCCAGCCGTTTATATAAAGATTATCATTACCTCAGCAGCCTGTTCTCTGAAGTGGAGCAGCTTACTATTGAGCAGTATATTATTCAGCAAAAGATAGAAAAGGTAAAGGAGCTGCTGGCGTATGATGAGCTGAACCTGAATGAAATAGCCTTTCAGCTGGGCTATAGCAGCGCCGCGCACCTTTCCGCCCAGTTTAAAAAAGTAACGGGGTATACCCCCAGCCGGTTCAAACAATTAAAAGAGCAGCAGCGCCGCCCGCTGGATGCCATATAATAGGTTATGAAACAAACAGTCATCAGCATACTGCGATTTATACAGTCGCTTTTTGTAAAAAAGAACTGCTGCCGTTAAGGCCTGTAAGGCCCGGTGCGAACGGGAGAACGGCCTGCAGCGGTTCCATTTTCTTTTGCTAACTGCAACTTTTTTTACAGGCACTGTTTTGCCATTATCTTTCACCGGATATTTTACATATTTCACCCCTGAAATTTTAGCGCTCCCTGGAAAAAGCCAGCACAGTATTTGCAAATCTTTACCTTTAAAACGTCACAAGAGCGCCTGTTTTATCAATGAGAGGTATTTACTATTTACTTTATTCTTTTATAGCAGTTTGTTTACTGGCAGCCTGCCGCCACAAGGCCCCGAAAGAACGTATGATTGTGCAGCATGTGCAGGACCTGGATGCCGCTATTGCAGATAACATTGCAGACCGCCTGAATTACCTGGCAGATAACAATGGCGCAATGGAAGACAGTATTCCCTGCATGGCCGGCGCCCTGCAATACTTTTACCACCAGCAGCAAAATGCCCCCCAATGGTCAGATAGCGGAAAGGCAACCGCCAATACAGATACGATGCTGTACCTGGTGCAGCATGCCATGGATTATGGTTTGCTGCCATCAAAATACCACGCCGGCGCGCTGGGGGGTATTATGCAAAAGTTCAAAGCAGACAGCGAAGCCTGGAAGGATGCGGCATTGTGGGGCAAAGCAGATGTAATGTTATCAGATGCTTTTATGAAAATGGCCACCCATCTGCATTTTGGCGTAGCGCCCCGCGATAGCATTACCCTTCGGCCCGACTCCACCTTTTCAGATACCGTGCTTACCGCACTTTTACAAAAAGCCTTACAGCAACATAGTATTGCCGCGGTACTGGGCAGCCTGGAGCCCTCACACCCGGGCTATATAGCCTTAAAACAAGGGCTGCGCAGCTTTCGCCAGCAATACGCCGGCAGGCGCTGGAGCCCGCTGCCGGAGAATTATACCGATACTGCCGCCTTTAAGCAGCTGTTGTTAAACCGGCTGGTACAGGGTGGTTTTGTTGATACCAGCGGCGGCCATGCCGGCGATACTACCCTGTTAAAAGCAGGCATCACCGCCTTTCAGAAGGCATTTAACCTGTACCCCGACGGTATAGCAGGTAAAAAAACACGCCAAATGCTGAACCGCTCCCTGCACGACTGGGAAGTACAGGTAGCGCTGAACCTGGACCGCTGGCGTAAGCTGCCCGATACGCTGCCGCAGCGTTATATAATGGTGAATGTGCCGGCCTTTGAGCTGGAGGTAATGGATAGCGGCGCTGTGGCCCTGGAGTCGCGGGTAATTGTGGGCGCGCCTAAAACGCGCACGCCGCTGTTAAACTCGCGTATGGCCAATTTTGTAATGTTCCCTTACTGGCGTGTGCCATACAGCATTGTATTCAAGGAAATGCTGCCGGCCATCCGGAAGGATATTAATTACCTGGCCAGCAAAAACCTGGAGGTGATTGATAAAGACGGGAATGCGGTAGACCCTTATACTATTGACTGGACGCAGCTGCACCGGGGCCATTTCCCCTATGTGCTGCGGCAGATGGACGGAGAAGATAATTCTCTTGGCATCATGAAATTCAATTTCGTGAACAAGTACAGTGTGTACCTGCACGATACCAATAACCGCAGCCTGTTCCGCAATTCGTTCCGCGCATTAAGCCATGGCTGCGTGCGGGTGCAGCAGTGGGACAGCCTGGCCATGTACCTGATAAAGGACGATACTTCCTATAAGCATACTATACGCGACAGCGTGCGCACCTGGCTGGCCTTGCAGGAAAAGAAACAGGTAGTGCTTCCGCACCGCATACCTATTTACATCCGCTATTTTACTGCCAGCGCCCAGCAGAACCGCCTGCTGGTTTATGATGATATTTACGGGGAAGATGATATGCTGCGGAAGAAGATAGGGTATTAATACGGAAGCAAAAAAAGTCCTGCACTTTCTGGTGCAGGACTTTTTTTATAATAACACCAGCCACTTTATGCATGCGGCGTATGGCGTTTAGCGTTATGTTATTTTTTCAGCTTCGCTTTCAGGGCATTATCCAGCTCCTGTAAGAACTCTTCTGTGTACAGGTAGTCCTTGCCGTGTTCCACTTTGTTGCCATGAATACATACGGCCAGGTCTTTGGTCATTTTACCGCTTTCCACGGTTTCAATACAAACCTGTTCCAGTGCGTGGCAGAAGTTGATCAGCGGCTGGTTGTTATCCAGGCGGCCGCGGAACTCCAGGCCACGGGTCCATGCAAAAATGGAGGCAATGGGATTGGTGGAGGTAGGCTTACCCGCCTGGTGATCGCGGTAGTGGCGGGTTACCGTACCGTGCGCAGCTTCTGCCTCCATGGTTTTGCCATCAGGCGTAACCAGGGTAGAGGTCATGAGGCCCAGGGAGCCAAAGCCCTGTGCAACGGTATCGGATTGTACGTCGCCGTCGTAGTTCTTACAGGCCCATACAAAGTTACCGTTCCACTTCAGCGCGCTGGCCACCATATCATCTATCAGGCGGTGCTCGTAAGTGAGGCCGTTTTTGTCAAATTCAGCCTTGAACTCGTTCTGATAAATTTCTTCAAAAATATCCTTGAAACGGCCATCGTATTTTTTCAGGATGGTGTTCTTGGTGCTCAGGTACAGCGGCCATTTCTTTAACAGGGCCTGGTTAAAGCAGGCGCGTGCAAAGCCTTTAATGGACTCGTCGGTGTTGTACATAGCCAGGGCTACGCCGTCGCCTTTGAAGTTGTACACTTCATGCTGTATCTTTTCGCCGTTCTCACCTTCAAAAGTAATGGTAAGCTTACCTTTGCCTTTTGTTACAAAGTCGGTAGCGCGGTACTGGTCGCCAAAGGCATGACGGCCTATGCAGATAGGGGCCGTCCAGTTGGGCACCAGGCGGGGTACGTTCTTCATTACAATGGGCTCGCGGAACACCGTACCATCCAGTATATTACGGATAGTGCCGTTGGGCGATTTCCACATTTGCTTCAGGTTAAACTCCTTTACACGAGCTTCATCCGGGGTAATGGTGGCGCATTTGATACCAACACCGTATTGTTTAATGGCGTTTGCGGCATCTACGGTTACCTGGTCATCGGTCTTATCGCGGTATTCAACGCCCAGGTCATAGTATTTGATATCAACATCCAGGTAGGGAAGTATCAGCTTGTCTTTAATGAATTTCCAGATGATCCGTGTCATCTCATCTCCATCCAGTTCTACCACCGGATTGGCGACTTTGATCTTTTCTGCCATTTCAGGTATTTTTTTTAATTAAGGTTATCTATGGTTGCTCAATAAGATAAACCCGAAATTTACTATAACGTGGTGCAAAATCCAAATTACAAAATTTCAATTACGAATTATGAATTACGGATGATGGAATGCGTACCTATTGCGTTGGGTATAGGTGAGGCTTGTAGCATTATGCTGTTCTGTTACCGGTTAATTTGCACCGGGCACAGAATATCCCATTGCACGCCTAATTTACATCAACATCGCATCAATTCGAATTATTCATAACCATAATAATTTTCAAAGGCATTTTCCGCAGTGCGGAACAGGCAATGCACCGCTCACGCGGGGCCGTAATTGCCAATTCCTGATTGACTACGCCATTTGCTTTATGATCTCATCTGCAAATTCACTGGTAGATACCAGGGTGGCATCATCCATCAGCTTATAAAAATCTATGGTAACGCGTTTGCGCATTATAGCGGTGCTAAGGCCGTGTACAATAGTATTGGCAGCTTCTTTCCAGCCCATGTATTCCAGCATCATTACGCCGCTCAGTATTACAGAGCTGGGGTTCATGGTGTTGGTATTGGCAAAGCGCGGAGCCGTGCCGTGGGTAGCTTCAAATACAGCATGGCCGGTAACATAGTTAACGTTGGCGCCCGGGGCAATGCCTATGCCGCCTACGGCTGCTGCTGCTGCATCTGAAATATAATCGCCGTTCAGGTTCAGGGTAGCCACTACGGAATAATCCTGCGGGGCCAGTAATATCTGCTGCAGGAAATTATCAGCAATCACATCTTTTATCAGTATTTTGTTATGGGCCAGGGCAATGTTCATTTCCTTGTTGGCTTCGTCTTCGCCCTTTTCCTTTTTAGTGGCTTCCCACTGCTCCCAGGTATATACGAAATCGCCGAACTCGCGCTGCGCCAGCTCGTAGCCCCAGTTCTTAAAGCCGCCTTCTGTAAACTTCATGATGTTGCCTTTATGTACCAGGCTTACAGAGGGCAGTTTATGCTCAATGGCATATTTAATAGCAGAGCGGATAAGCCTTTCAGAGCCTTCTTTAGACACCGGTTTAATGCCCAGTGAAGAGGTTTCGGGGAAGCGGATCTTTTTCACGCCCATCTCGTTCTGTAAGAAGTGCAGCAGCTTTTGGGCTTCCGGCGTACCGTACATATATTCAATACCGGCGTAAATATCTTCCGTATTCTCGCGGAAGATCACCATGTTCACTTTTTCAGGATGTTTCAGCGGAGAAGGCACCTTGTTAAACCAGCGTACAGGGCGCACACAGGCGTAGAGGTCCAACTCCTGGCGCATGGCTACATTCAGGGAACGTATGCCGCCGCCTACCGGCGTGGTCAGCGGTCCTTTGATGGAGATCAGGTATTCCTTGAAAGCATTGAGGGTAGCGGCGGGTAACCATTCCCCGGTAGCCTGGAAAGCTTTTTCGCCTGCCAGTACCTCTTTCCACTCAATTTTCCGTTTGTTATCATACGCTTTGGCTACAGCGGCGTCAAAAACGCGTACGCTGGCGCGCCAAATGTCGGGGCCAATACCATCACCTTCAATAAATGGAATAATGCAATGATCGGGAACTTTTAACTGCCCATTGGTCATTAAGATCTTTTCTGCCGGCATAAAACAGTGACTTTAGTGAATAATCGCCGCAAAGGTACACCGATTTTAGATTTTACCGGACGATTTTACGCCTGGGAGCGCTTTGGGCAGGTGAAGAAAGTTACCAAAAGTAAGTGCAGGAGCCGCCGCTTTCCGGGGCAACCTGTAAATCGTATGCCGGTGCGGGTTATGAATGTACCGGTTTTCATGGCTGCTGGCCTAAATAGCCAATACGGGTAGGCTGGCGGCCTTCTTTATAAATAATGGAATAAACAATCTCCAGGGTATTTCCAACAGGCGTCATAGACTGGCTGCAGTTAACAATCACTATATCAGGATGGGCGGCCAGAAAGCTGTTTACCGCATTATCCAGCTCCTGCAATGTTTCCGCTTTTACCGAGAAAAACTTGTGCATAAAATGGTTTTAGAACGAATGTAAAAACAAATCCCAGGCCGGCTGTCATTTTCACCGGTCTTTTACCCCCGTTTACCGGAGCTCCGGTATTTTTAGCCTAAATCCGTTTGAAGCTCCGGCGGGCCGGTAATAATTTTACATCACAATCGAACAAAAAATGGAAAATCAAAACATAATACAAAATAGAAGGAACAAAGGCTTATGGGGTGGACTGGTGCTCATAGTGATAGGCGTGTTTCTTTTTCTGCAGAACATGAACCTGGGAGTGCCCAGCTGGATATTCTCCTGGCAGATGATGCTGATACTGATTGGCTTTATTGTAGGCTTAAAGCACAAGTTCCGGGGAGGGCCCTGGTTTATACTGATGGCGGTAGGCGGCATTTTCCTTTCAGAGGAAATTGTTAAGTGGGATTTTGATTTTCCCCGTTATGGCTGGCCCCTGGTGTTGGTGGTGATAGGGGTGTACATGCTTACCAAACGTCCCACCATGGATAAAAGGCCCGAGCGTTACCTGCGGCAAAGCCGGCGCTGGAACGCCGCTTCTTACCAGGAAACCATACAGGGCCACGGCTCGGACGATGTGCTGAACGCATCGGCGATTTTTGGCGGAGAAAACAGGATTGTGCTGTCCAAGAACTTCCAGGGCGGAGATATTACCTCCATCTTCGGCGGTTCAGAGGTGAATTTAACGCAGGCCGATTTTAACGGTACCGTTGTTATAGATGCTACTGCCATTTTTGGTGGCATAGAGCTGATAGTGCCCGGCAACTGGGAGGTGAAGCTGGAGATCAATACCCTGTTCGGCGGGGTGGAAGACAAGCGGGCAGTTGAGCTGATGGCGCCTAACCCTAATAAAACGCTTATTATTAAAGGTACCTGCGTATTTGGCGGCGTGGATATTAAAAGCTATTAGAACAATATCATAGATCTATATTCTGTATTGAGCCATTCTAAACCCTTAAAATTGAATTTGTATGCGTTGGTTTGTAGCTAAAATCGTTTACCAGATTATTTGTGGCAGCGGCAACCATATGCCCCAGTTTGATGAGCAGCTGCGTTTAATCAGTGCCGAAACAAAACAGGAGGCCACTCAGAAGGCCCGCGAAATAGGCCAGCAGGAGCAATATACGTTCCGTAACCAAAAGCAGGAGCTGGTAGAATGGAAGTTCATTAACGTACCGGAGCTGTTTACGCTGGACCAGCTGTCAGACGGTATGGAGCTGTACTCCCGTATTGAAGAACCCTCTGACGCCAATGCCTATGTGGCCTGGCTGCAAATGAAATCTGCACAGTTGCAGGAGCAGCGGTTAATAATAATTAATAATGAATAATGAAGAATGAACAATGGGGGCGGTGGGTTATTGTGATAATGGTTTACCTGTAGCCCGTGGTTCATTATTCATTACTGTGAAAAGGGCGCTACCGCACCTGGTATTATTAATTATTCATTCTTAATTATTAATTGTCACATTCATTCTTAATTATTAATTCCAAACAACAACTGTGATAAAACGCCCTTTATCAGACAAGTATTTCCGCTGGACCATTGCAGTAACGGCATATGTGTTTTTATTGCTGTACGGCGGCATGCTGATACAGTGGTTTGGCCTGGGCGCTATTAGTTCCTGGGCCGACAGCGCCGTGCATATATTGCTGCTGGCGGCTGCGGTGGCCATGATAGCGCACAACCTGGGGTATTACCGTCCTGCTAAGGGCAAATATCTTTTTCTGCTGTCTTACAGTACTGTGCTAACCGCTATTTGGCTGGCCCTGTCAACATGGGCGCTGAAGCATATGTTTCACGATCAGGCGGAATACCTGCAATGGCTGAAAAGCGCGGTGCCGGTGCATTTCCTGATAGCATGGATCGTAATCACCAGTATGGGGCTGCGCAGCATGCTGGTGTATGATATGGCGGAACAGCAGGAGGCGCTGGAGCGCCGGGAAGCCGCGGAACGCATGTCGCGTGAGGCGGAGTTGTACAAGCTGCGGCAGCAGCTGCAGCCGCATTTTTTATTCAACAGCTTAAACTCTATTAACGCGCTGATTGTACTACAGCCGCAGCGGGCGCGGGAAATGGTGCTCAAGCTGTCGGACTTTCTGCGGGGCACGCTCAAGCGGGAAGACCAGCAATGGATCCCGTTGCCGGAGGAGCTGCAGTACCTGCAATGGTACCTGGATATTGAGAAGGTGCGCTTCGGGCATCGTTTATCTACCGAGGTAATAGCTGATGAAAATGCGGCTAAGCTGGTAATGCCTCCCATGCTGCTGCAGCCGGTAGTGGAAAATGCCATTAAATACGGTTTGTACGACACTACAGAAGCGATTACCATTACTATTAAAGCCTGGGTGCAGCAGAATATGTTGTACGTACAGGTGCAAAATCCGTATGACAGCGCACTGCAGCAGCCGCACCGGGGCACCGGCTTTGGCCTTAGCTCCATACGCCGCAGGCTGTACCTGCTGTTTGCCCGGCAAGACCTGCTGGAGATAAGCTGCGACGAGCTGATTTTTACTACCTTAATTAAAGTACCGCAACCACATGATAAAAGCAATCATAATTGATGACGAGCCTTTGGCCCGGGCCGTAGTAATGGAATATTTACTGGACTTTCCGCAGGTGCAGGTGATGCAGGAATGTAATGATGGTTTTGAAGGACTGAAAGCTATTCAGCAGCACCAGCCGGATATTATTTTCCTGGATGTGCAGATGCCCAAGATCAATGGCTTTGAAATGCTGGAGTTGGTGGAGGATATGCCCGCCGTTATTTTTACCACTGCTTTTGAGGAACATGCGATCCGTGCATTTGAGGTGAATGCCATTGACTACCTGTTAAAGCCTTTTTCCAAAGACCGTTTCGAGAAGGCTTTGAATAAATGGCTGGGCAGCCGTAATGCCGCTCCGGAAACTGCGCCACAGCAAACTACGCAGCTGCTGGAAACTGCTGCCGCATCGCCCCTGCAAAGTCACCGGATTGTGGTAAAGATTAACGGGAAGATCAAGATCATACCTGTGCAGGACGTGCATTACCTGGAGGCCGCTGATGATTATGTAAAGATTGTTACCCAGGAAGGTGCTTTTCTCAAGAACAAGACCATGAGCTTTTTTGAGCAAACACTGGACCCGCAGCAGTTTGCCAGGGTGCATCGCTCCTATATGCTGAACGTGAACCAGGTAACCCGCATTGAGCCGTATGAAAAGGAAAATCACCTGGCTATTTTAAGAACCGGCGCAAAGGTGCCCGTAAGCAAAACCGGCTATCCCAAGCTGAAAGCGGCGTTGGGATTATAGGTAAATTACCGCGTAAGCCATGTATACAATAAAGCCGTCCCGGGCGCTGTACCCGGGACGGCTTTATCTTCAAGAGAAAAAAGTGATTTAATTTAATGCATTTGCGTCTTGTGCTATGAAATCCTGGTAGGCTTCCCTGGACCATTCAATGTAGTTTTCCAGGTGAATGTTTAACTTCTCATCGCGTTCAATTTCTTTCATATCGCGAACGTCCCAGTAACCTTTTGCGAGGGACTGAATGTTTTTACTTGTTTCCTGTTTTGCAGGATCATAATCCTGCGGGTAGCTGTTATAGTTGCCTATTGCTAATTCCTGGATGTTTTGTTTCACAAACTCTAAACTATTCTTAGACATGGTATAAAACTTTTGGTTCGTATAACATAATTCAAATGCCATTCCGTTTTATGCCATATTAAGAAAGCGTTATAATAAAATTTTGTTAAAACCGGCTATTGTTCTGTTTTAATTGCATGATAACCAATGCATAGTAAGCATACAGGAAAACGGATATTATTACAGTATTTTAATGTCAGAAAGACAATTATAACCCCAATAGTTTTCGCAGTTTCTCTTTTTTCAGGATTTTTTGTCCCTGTTCTCCCGTGGCAATGATGACATTGTCCACTCTTGCCTCATACCTGCATATAATAGTATGGCCCTGCAGCCGGGCAATGGTAGCGGTGAAAGTAACGGTGCTGCCTGCTTTTGCCGGTGCAAGGTGTTGCACGGTGAGCATGGTGCCAATGCCTTCTTCATCATCGTCCTTCATATCCAGCACAAATAAACGGCAGCACCATTCTGCATCGCGCCCCAGTGCAAACGTGCTGTATACGGGATGTACAACGCCACTGTCAAATACGGCGCAATCTTCTGCACGTACCACGCGTGTAAACTGTTTCTGGTCACCGGGTTTAAAAATGTGTTGCAAGCAAAGCTGTTTAATAGTGAGCGGGATGGTATTGTTATTGTACCAGCAGCACGGGTATTTTTACATGGTGCCGCACCTGGTGTGCAGTTTCACCGTATATCCAGTCTTTGATGCCCCTGTGGCCATGGCTGCCCATTACAATAAAGTCTGCCTTTTCTGCTTTCACAATACGCACAATTTCCTTGGCGGGGTGCCGGTAGCCCAGTACGCCCTTTGCACGTATGTTGCGCGCATGCAGCAGGGCCAGGTAACCGTCCAGCTGCTCCTGGTCTTTACGCGTTTCAAAATCGTCGGAAAGGGTGCCAAAGTATTTGGCAGAGGCGCTCTCTACCACGTGTATCAATATGTATTCCGTATGCTCGTTGCCGTTAGCAACGGCGTTGGTGATCACTTTTTCATCCTGCTTACTGAAATCCAGCGCCACAGCTATACGGTAATACTGCGGTTTTTCCATGGCTCCCAGCGACACCATCTGTGAGGGGTGTATGCGTACAGAAGCCGTTTGCCGGTAGCGGCTGATGAGGGGGTACAAAACAGTAATTACCAGCAGCACAATAAATCCAAGCCCGGCTATGATAATAACGCTGTCTACCCAACCGTTGCCGGCATGGGTAATGTATTTAACAGCTTCTGTAAATACCATGCGTATGTTCAGGTACACCAGCACGCCGGTAATAAGCCAGCTTATCATTTTAGTAGCGGGTTTAATGGCATAATCGCCCATGGTTTGTTTATCGCTTACGAAATGTATGAGCGGAATAATGGCAAAGCCCAGCTGCAGGCTAAGCAGCACCTGGCTGAATACCAGCAGCTCGCCTACCTTATCATCTCCTGCCAGCAGAATGGTGAGCAGCGCCGGCACAATCGCCAGCAGGCGGGTAATAAGGCGGCGCAGCCAGGGGTTGATGCGTAAGCGAAGGTAACCTTCCATTACAATTTGCCCGGCCAGCGTACCGGTAACCGTGGAGCTTTGGCCGGCTGCTATCAGCGCTACCGCAAACAGGATGGGGGCTACCTTGCTGCCGAGCAGCTGCTCCAGCAGCTGATGCGCATCCTGTATTTCCGCAATATCTGTGCGGCCGCTTTTAAAGAAAACAGTGGCGGCCAGTATCAGGATGGCGGCATTTACAAAAAAGGCCAGGTTCAGCGCCACGGTACTGTCAACGAGGTTCAGCTTCAGCGCCTCTCTTATGCCTTTGTCATCCCGCTGTATTTTGCGTGTTTGCACCAGCGCTGAGTGGAGGTACAGGTTATGTGGCATAACGGTAGCGCCTATAATGCCAATGGCAATATACAGGGCTGTGTTGTCTGGTATGGTGGGTATAAAGCCGGTCATTACTTCGGGCAGTGCGGGTTTGGCCAGCACCAGCTCTGTAAGGAATGAAACGCCTACAATAGCTACCAGGCTTATAATAAACGCTTCCATTTTGCGGATGCCGTAACGTTGCAGTATCAGCAGCAAAAAAGTATCGAGCACGGTAAAGCTTACGCCCCATGCCAGCGGCAGGCCGGTAAGCAGCTGTATGCCTATGGCCATGCCCAGCACTTCTGCCAGGTCGCAGGCCGCAATGGCCACTTCTGCCAGCAGGTATAAGACAAAGTTGATTGCGGGGGGATAGGTTTCGCGGTTGGCCTGTGCCAGGTCGCGGCCGCGTACAATGCCCAGGCGGGCGCTAAGGCTTTGCAGCAGCAGGGCCATAAGGTTGCTCATGAGCAACACCCACAGCAGTTTATAGCCGTACTGGCTGCCTCCGGCCAGGTCGGTAGCCCAGTTGCCGGGGTCCATATATCCTACGCTTACCAGGTAGGCAGGGCCAAAAAAGGATAGCAGCTTTTTCCAGCGCGAGCGCGCAGTGGTATCTATACTCTGATGTACTTCACTCAGCGATGTAGCAATATGATCCATGGCTTAAGAACATTTATACCGGTCTTACCATAATATTTTTACTTACCTGCTCGCTTATGGTAAAAGCAGGTTGGTTCCGGATCTTTATTTCAATGGAATTATCAAATTCATACCTTTCTATTACCTCCAGCTGGGTGCCTAAACGTATGCCTTTGGCATTCAGAAATTCCAGCAGGGCGGTAGATTTATCAGATACGGCGGTTACCTCCAGGCGTTTGGTGCGGGCCTGGTCCAGTGACACCTGGGTACGTTGTTTCCCCATTTTGCCCTGTGCATCGGGAATAGGGTCCCCATGGGGATCTATGGTGGGGTTGCCCAGGAAGTCGCTCAGGCGGCTGATCAGCTTTTCGCTGCGTACGTGCTCCAGCTCTTCCGCCAGCTCATGCACCTCTTCCCAGCTAAAGGCCAGCTTATCTACCAGGAAGCATTCCCACAGCCGGTGGCGGCGTATAATATGAAGGGCCGCCTTTTTACCTTCTGCAGTGAGATTAATACCCTGGTATTTTTCATAATCAATCAGTTTTTTTTCTTTCAGCTTTTTGGCCATGTCCGTTACAGACGCCGGTTTAGTGTCCAGCTCATAGGCCAGTCCGGTGGTGGTGACCGCTTCCTGGCCTTCTTCCAGCTTATAAATGGATTTAATGTAGTTTTCCTCTGCAACTGATAAATTCATAATACTGAAAATAAAATTTAGACAAATCTAAAACTTTTTGCGGAATTTTCCATTACCCTTTGGCTGCCGTGAAGTATTTAGCCAGGAAACGGCATTTTTTTTGATTAGCTATACAGTATATATCAAAAATATATTTAACTTTTCAGCTATAAACAATTTTATACTGCGCATGAACAGGTTGCTGGCACTACTTTTAGCTGTAGGCATATTAACGGGTTGCGGATCGGGGCAAAAGCACGCCCCAGGTGAGCGCCCGCTGACCTTTAGTGACTTTAAAGCCTTATTTCCCGAACAAAAGGTTCCTTACCGGCTAATGGCCGACTCGCTGCTGAAGAAGATGCCGGACTCCCTGGCCGTGCAGCTGAGCGAGCTGAAAATGTTTCTTACAGACACGCTTACGGGCACAGACACTACCAGGGCCAAACGCCTGAAATATTTTCCGCTGGCTTACATTGCCGGCCCGGATATGCAGTATTTTGTTGTAAAGGCGGTGGATAAGTCATCGGCCACGGCGTATTTATGTATTACCGACAAAAAAGGAAAATACCTGAACGCTCTGGCAGTGGCCAGCAAAAAGGAAGGCAGCAATACCGAGCAAATGAGCGGCATGGTGGATAGCAAGTATTTGATAAAAACCAGCACGGAAAGGCAGGTGGGTTCCAATACTGCGCTGCGGGAAGATTTTTATATGGCCGGTGCGGACGGCAGGCTAACGCTGATCATGACTAACTCCAACGGGCCTACGACAGGCGGGCCGATCTTTAACCCGATAGATACCCTGCCGCGCAAGCATAAGTTTTCCGGCGACTACACCTTGGGCGATATGAGCCTTGTTGCTATCCGCGACGGGCAGGATGCCAAAAGCTTCCAGTTCTTTATCAGCTTTGTTAAAGACAACGGCGGGTGCAGGGGAGAACTGAATGGCATTGGGCATTTTACCGGCAGCAATAAAGGGGAGTATAAGGATAAGGAAAGCTCCTGCGGTATTGCCTTCCAGTTTTCCGGCAGCCGGGTAAGCATACGTGAGGTGGGTGGCTGCGGCGCTTACCGTGGCATTAAATGTTTTTTTGAGGGCAGCTTTACCAAAAAGAAAAAGAGCGATAAATAATATTGCAAAACTGGCGGCATTGGCTGCCTGTTAATGGTTTACCTGGAAATGTTCGTTACCGGTTTATCAGGCCGGCAACGAACATTTTTATTTGGAGCAATTGCCTGAAAAAGGTAGCTTAATTACTCTTTGGAAAAGCCGGATCGGCCATTACCTCTTCTATTTGCATGGTATGCCGGGTGGTATGACCGGCCAGCAGCAGCAACAGCTGGTAGGTGTCCATAGTACCTATCGGGCTGGCTATTACATGGTTGCGCAGATCGTCGTTCGTGTTCTTAACATAGTCAATAACCTGTGTATGCTGGGCATTAAAGGCGTCCACAGCTGCGGAGGCGGTGGAGTAAAGGCCCTGGGGCACCAATGCTTCCGGCGCCTTGGCCTTGTGGCTGCGGTCTGCGAGCATTCGTAACAAAGCTGTATCTGTTAATTTAATGCCCTGCCGTTTTTCAGGATCGGCGGGCTTTTTAACGGCTTCCTGCTCCTGGTCGAACATGTTTTTTTCGGCCTTGATAATGTGCTCCATGCATTCACTTATTGACCAGCGGTTCGGTGCTGATTTAAAATTCATCTGGGCATCGCTGAGGCCTGAAACATCATTTACCAGCCTGTCGTGGGCAGTTTGCAGCTGATCCAGCAAAAACGACTTATCATCCCTGGTAAGGGCGGGCTGTTGCACAGTAAACGCCGACAGCAGCAGAATAGATACGTACAGTGTTAGCTTTTTCATGGTGGAAAGTTTAAGATGTGTAATGGGACTATTATTGGAAGCAGTTTAATTTACGCGTTTTAATGTAGCCGGCAGTATTAACAATCCGCTATCAGCTCCAGGAAATCCTCACGGGTTAAAAACCGGGCGCCCAGGGACGCCAGGTGTTCGGTATGTACCTGGCAGTCGATCAGCTTCAGATCATTATTTGATTGTACAAATGTAATAAAGGCTGCTTTGGATGCATTGCTGACCAGGGAGAACATAGACTCGCCAAAGAAACAGCTGCCCAGCTTTATACCATACAGGCCGCCTACGAGCTTGTCGTGCAGCCAGCATTCTACAGAATGCGCATACCCCTGTTCATGCAGCTGAATGTAAGCGCGTTCCACGGCTGAGGTGATCCAGGTGCCATCCTGGCCTTTGCGTGGTGTTTTCCGGCAATGATGGATCACAGCGGAAAAATCCTGGTTAAAAGTAATCCGGAACACCTGTTTTTTAAGCACCTGCCGCATGCTGGCCGATACCCTCAGCTCGCCCGGAAACAGCACAAAACGCGGATCCGGGCTCCACCACAGGATGGGAGGCTCGCTGTACCAGGGAAAAATGCCGGAACGGTAGGCCAGCAGCAGCCTTTCGGGGGAAAGATCACCGCCAACGGCCAGCAGCCCGTCATTATCTGACAGGTATACAGGTGGAAATACCAGCTCTTTTGTAAGGGAAAATACAGCCATGCAGGTTGTTAGCTATATGATTTACGTGATATGCAGGATAGTTGGCTCCGGTCGGTGCAATCGTAAATCCATTCAGCTTTCCACGGCTTCTTCAATGGTGGCGCTGATGCCCCTGTCGAGCAGCGCTTCGCACATGGGGCGCAGTTGGGTAAATTCACCATGCTTTACTGCATACTTGCCATTGTAGTGTATGAAAAGGGCGCATTGCTCTGCCTGTTCGGCGGAGTGTTCACATACTTCTATTAATGACTGTATCACCCAGTCAAAGGTGTTTACGTCATCATTCCACACAATAAGGCTGAAGGGAAACTGCTCGTCTTCGGCGACCAGCACGTCTTCCCATTCCTTTTCCTTAATAAAAGTGCCTGTTTCGGTACGCTGACTCATGGTTTAGTTCATGGCTTTCGGCAAAATTACAGTAATTATCGGGAAATACTAGGGGCAGGGGCAGGATGCCGACGCTGTTTGTTCCTGCTTTTTTAAATGATTAATGACAGGAGCAGGAAGTTAAAAAGTATAATTAAATAACGTGTATAATGCATTGTATCAGGCGCTAAAAAATGACTTAAAATAGCTAATTTGTCGCCTGCAAATAAAATGGTATGACAACTTTATTGAAAGGATCAGTGCTGCTGCTAGATATTAGCCTGCCATTAAAAGACCCCATTCCTATTTTCTCGCTGGTGCTGTTTATCATTCTACTGGCGCCGGTTATACTCCGTAAGTTCCGTATTCCCAGTATTGTAGGACTTATACTGGCAGGCATGGCTATTGGTGACCATGGTTTTAAGATTATTGAAAAGGGAAGTATTGATCTTTTGGGCAATGCCGGGCTGTTGTATATCATGTTCCTGGCAGGGCTGGAGCTGGATATGGCCGAATTCCGTAAAAACCGCTACCGCAGCCTGGTATTTGGCGCCTTTACTTTTTTCATACCGCTTATACTGGGATATTTTATTTGCACCTACTGGCTGCAATTTAACTTTATGGCTGCCTTGCTGGTATCAAGCATGTTTGCTACCCATACGCTGGTGGCTTATCCGCTTGCCAGCCGTTTAGGCATTAACAAAAATGAGGCGGTTACCGTAGCCGTAGGCGGCACCATTATAACAGATACGGCTGTACTGTTAATACTGGCCATAATAACGGGTGCCGCCGCGGGTAACCTGAACATGTACTTTTGGGTGCGGCTGGGCGTTTCTGTGGCAGTGTTTGCAGTTATTATATTGTGGATTTTTCCGATGGTGGGGCGCTGGTTCTTTAAAAAAATAAAGGACGATAAAACATCACACTTTGTATTTGTATTTGCGCTGGTATTCCTGGCTGCCTTCCTGGCTGAGCTGGCAGGGGTGGAGGGCATAATAGGCGCTTTCCTGGCCGGGCTTGCCTTAAACCGGCTAATACCGCATACCTCTGTATTAATGAACCGCATATCTTTTGTAGGGAATGCGCTGTTCATTCCTTTCTTTTTGATCAGCGTAGGCATGGTGGTAAACCTGCGGGTGCTGCTGCAGGGGCCGGAGGCATTAATTATTGCGGCTTCCTTAACAGTAATGGCGCTGTTTAGCAAATGGATGGCCGCCTTTTTCACACAGCTATGCTTCCGCTACAGCGTACCGCAACGGAATGTGATATTTGGTTTAAGCAGTGCGCATGCGGCCGCCACCATTGCTGTTATACTCATTGGATTTAACCTGGGCATTGTAAATGAGCGTGTGCTGAATGGTACGGTGCTGCTTATACTGGTTACCTGCCTGGTAAGCTCCTTTGTTACGGAGAATGCCGGCCGCCGGCTGGCCATTGCGGAAGCGGAGCAAAAGCCGGAAATGGATAAGTCGCCCGAGCGTATACTCGTTCCCGTATCTAACCCCGAGCGTATAGAAGCATTGCTGGATCTGGCCCTGATGATCAAGGAACCGGGGGCTCTTACGCCTGTTTACCCCCTGGCGGTGGTACAGGATGATGCAGAAGCGCGGGAAAGAATACCGGTTACCAATA
>NZ_DASTRI010000176.1:0-5886 GCF_035761305.1 Chitinophaga sp.
ACAGCTGCTCTTTACGGTTGGGGGAAAACTTGTCGCTTACCTGTAAAAAAATAGGGCCCAGCTGTTCCTCAAAGGCCAGCACGCCTTCCAGGAACGATGTGGTGAGTTCCCCGGCATTGGTTAGCTGGCTGTAGTGGCTGATTGCCTGCGGCACTTTGGGGCAGAATTTAAAATCAGCGCCCCTGGCCTTTGCCTTGGCGCCCCATTTACGGATAGTGTCTGGTCCGTATACCTGGTAATGGGTAGCGTTCAGCTCAATGCTGTTATAATGGTGTACATACTCGTCCAGGAAATTGGCTTCCTTGGTGCCTTTGGGATAGATCTTGCCGATCCATTCCTTGCGGCCCCATTTGGCGCAGCCGAGATATAGCTGCGGCTTTTTTACAGGCTGGCCTTTAAGCGCTTTTTTATTGAAAACAGGCTCCGCCGGCAATTTAAAATCTATGTTGTCCAGCAGGGCCTCATCAACGCGTCCGAAGTCCATAAATTAATTTTAAGAGTTCTTTGTTTATATAGTTTTTCTAAGGTAACTTAAAAGTATGTATCAATAACAAATTAGCATGGAAGTATTACACGTTAGCGCGGAATGTTACCCGGTAGCCAAGGTCGGAGGATTGGGGGATGTGGTAGGCGCCTTGCCCAAATACCAGGCGCAGGCAGGTTGTTATGTGAAAGTAGCCATCCCCGGTTATAAAACACGTTTTTGGGAAAACCACGAGTTCGAGATCGTACACCAGGCAGGCCTGTACCTGGGCCCTCACTGGTATCATTTTAATATCTGGAAAGAAAAAAATAACACGCTGGGGTTTGACCTGTACCTGGTGGATATTCCCGGCCTGCTTGATACCGATGGGGTATACGGCTACTATAACGATACTGAACGCTTTTTAGCTTTCCAGGTGGCAGTGCTCGACTGGGTAAACGACTGGCGGCACACCCCTGATGTAATACATTGCCACGACCACCACACCGGGCTTATTCCCTTTTTGATGAGCCACGGTTATAAATATGAACGCCTCAGGAGCGTACCTTCTGTTATAACCATTCACAATGCGCAATACCAGGGCCAGTTTGGCTGGGACCGGCAATACCTGCTGCCTTCCTTTGACTCGTGGAAGGGCGGCCTGCTGGACTGGGCAGGGGCCATTAACCCGCTGGCAGCAGGCATTAAATGCGCCTGGCGGGTTACCACGGTGTCACCCAGCTACCTGGAAGAGCTGTTCAATTCCGCAGCCGGGCTCGAAAGCCTTATAAGCCATGAGCGCGCCAAGTGCGTAGGCATACTGAATGGTATCGACAGCAAGGTATGGGACCCCGGCGCCGACCCCATGATACCGGCTAACTATAACGCCCGTACGCTGGCCGCCGGTAAGGAAGCCAATAAACAGGCTTTGTGCCGCGAGTTCGGGCTGGACCCATCCCTGCCGCTGATCTCTTTCATTGGCAGGCTGGTTGGGGAAAAAGGCGCCGACCTGCTGCCGGAGGTGATAGGCCGCTCCCTGTATGAGCTGCCGGGCCGGGTGAACTTCCTGGTGCTGGGAAGCGGGGAACCTCATGTGGAATGGAGTCTACAGCAAACGCGTCAATATGTAGGCGATCACTTTAATATATACATAGGTTATAATGAAGCGCTTTCGCATCGCATTTATGCCGGCAGCGACTTCCTGTTAATGCCCTCCCGTGTAGAGCCCTGTGGCCTGAACCAGCTGTACGCGCTGCGCTACGGCACCGTTCCTATTGTGCGCAGCACGGGCGGATTAAGAGATACTGTAACGGATATTGGTGATAAAAACGGTTTTGGCATACGATTTATACATGCAGCAGTATGGGATATATGCAGGGCAATAGGCCGGGCAGTATCGCTGTATGAAGACCAGGAGGTTATAACACTGCAGCATATACGACAATATAGCATGCAGCTGGACCATTCCTGGGACAGTGCGGCGCAGGAATATCTGAATGTTTATAATTCCATGATCCCATAATATTTAACTTTGCTGATTCCACGAACCTCAGACCCGTCCGTTGCCTGCTATGCGGATCAGCATGTAATTTGTTAATACTGGTGTAGCCGGCAGAAATATGAACCGTTTTACGATGAAAATTGAACATCAAGCATATGTCTAACGCAATCATTTCCCTGATATTGGGCGGAGGAGCCGGTACGCGGCTCTATCCCCTCACACGCCGCCGTTCCAAGCCGGCAGTACCTTTGGCTGGTAAATACCGGCTGGTGGACATCCCTATCTCCAACTGCCTGAATGCGGATATGAACCGCATTTTTGTGTTAACCCAGTACAACTCGGCTTCGTTGAACAAGCATATCAAGAACACTTATCACTTCAGCCATTTCAGCAAGGCTTTTGTTGATATACTGGCGGCAGAGCAAACCCCCGATAACCCCACCTGGTACCAGGGTACGGCAGATGCGGTAAGACAGTGCCTGCACCATATCGACAACTTTGAATTTGAATATGTGCTCATCCTCTCCGGCGACCAGCTGTACCAGATGGATTTCCGGGATATGCTGCAGTTTCATATAGAGTCCGGGTCGGAGATCACCATTGCCACCATACCGGTAAGCGCCAAAGATGCCTCCGATTTCGGCATCCTGAAAACAGATCCCAAAGGCATGATCACCTCTTTTACGGAAAAGCCCAAGCAGGATGTGCTGGGCCCGTGGTCGTCGCCGGTAAGTGACGAAATGAAGAAGGAAGGCCGCATTTACCTGGCCAGCATGGGTATTTACCTGTTCAGCCGCCAGGTGCTGTACGACCTGCTGAACGGGCAGGAGGCCTCTACCGATTTTGGCAAGGAGCTGATCCCTTACGCAATTAACGCCGATTACAAGGTGGTAAGCTACCAGTATACCGGTTACTGGACAGATATAGGCAACATCTGCTCTTTCTGGGAAGCCAATATTGGCCTTACAGACGATATTCCCAAGTTTAACCTGTTTGACGAGTCGCACACCATTTACTCCCGCGCACGCATGCTGCCGCCCGCGAAAATTTCCGCCAAACTGAATAAAACCGTTATTTCCGACGGCTGCATTATTTCAGACAGCACCCTGGAGCGCTGCGTGGTAGGCATCCGTAACCGCATAGGCCGTGGATCGGTGATCACAAACTGTTACATTATGGGGAGCGATTACTACCAAACCCTGGACGAGCTGGAAAAAGCCAAGGCCAAAGGCCATCCCCCCATGGGCATTGGCGATAACTGCCACATTAATAATGCCATCATTGACAAGAACTGCAGCATAGGCAACGGCGTTAAAATTAATGTCGGCGAACGCCTGCCCGACGGCGAGTTTGAAAAATATACCGTAAAGGACGGTATCGTGGTAATAAAAAAGGGTATGGTATTGGAGGATGGGTACGTGATTTAATATGCAAATGTGCAGATATGCAGATGTGCAGATGGAGTGTTGCGTGACCGGGCTTAGGATGCAGTTGTTTGCACATTTGTAATGTATAATGAAAGTAACAAATGAATTTGCAGATGTACAAATAAATGCGTCCTCCTTAAGGAGCCGGGGCATTCTATTTGCACATCTGCACATCTGCATATGCGCAAATTGGATTGTATGCGACTGACCATAGAACGTCAAAACATAAAGATCTATCCTGATTTAAAGAGAGTAGTAGCAAGATTCTTTTTTAATGGCGATGCCCGGGCCAAAGGCATCATCAGCCTGGTTGCCGCCATGACCGACGCAGAGGTAGCCGCAGCGCTTACACCTTTGCTGCGCGAGTTCTCCCGCCGCCACCGTAACATTACCCGCATTTTTGAGCGGCATTGCGACCGGTTAAAGCACCTGTTTGCCTCACAGGGCGTTAACTACGATGAGGTGGATTATAAACGGCGGCTGCTGCTGGGCTCTTATTTCACCAATGAATACTCCATTGAGTCGGCAGCCTTCTTTAATCCTTCGCTTGTTGAAGACCTGGACCAGAGCGGGCTGGAGGAAGGAGAAAAACGCGTGATCATCAGTTTCCGCGCAGTAGGGGAAGGGCATATATCGTCCATTGCTTTCCGCCATGGCGTTATTAACCGCGAAAACGAGATCACGCTAACGCCCCCTGGTAATTATGTAGAGGAAGCCGATATTATCCGCAACTCTACTTACCAGAAACAGAGCTTTTTCCAGAACGCGGTATCAATTCACCTGCCCGATTCTGTAATGAAGGAGGTACAAAGCAAGCTGACGGACACTTTTGAATATATGTCCCTTAAACGCGTGATACGCGAAATGCAGCAGCGCTATCATGTGGACCATCTTATTCAGAAATCGCTGGAAAGGCTGCTATGGCTGGCCGACAGCTATTATGAGATCAACTTTTCCCTTGATACAGATATTTCCGACCGTGTAATATTCCCGTACTCCGAGTCCGAAAGCCGGGGTATTGAAGATGCCCGCTTCGTAAAGTTTCACGATAACGACGGCGAGATTACCTATTATGCCACCTATACCGCTTACGACGGCATTACTATTCAGCCCAAGCTGCTGCAAACAAAAGATTTTTACAACTTCAAGATATTGCCGCTGTATGGCGAAGGCGCGCAGAACAAGAACCTGGCGCTGTTTCCCCGCAGGATCAACGGCAAGTATGTAATGATCTCCCGTATTGACGGTATTAATAATTACATTATGTATTCCGACAGGATCAACATTTGGGAAAACCCGGAGATCCTGCAAAATCCCAAATACCCGTGGGAGTTTGTGCAGATCGGTAACTGCGGCTCACCCATAGAAACCTCCGAAGGCTGGCTGTTGATCACCCACGGCGTAGGGCCCATGCGTACCTACTGCATCAGCGCCAGCCTGCTTGACCTGGATGATCCCAGGGAGGAGATAGGACGCCTGAAAGAGCCGCTGCTGGTGCCCACCAAGGAGGAAAGGGAAGGGTATGTGCCCAACGTGCTGTACTCCTGCGGCTCGCTGATCCATAACCAGGAGCTGATTATCCCTTACGGCCTTTCTGATTACGCCACCGGCTTTGCCACCGTAAACCTGGAACATTTGCTGGACCGTATTAAGCAGGATGGGTGACGATGTGCGGATAAGCAAATGTGCAGATATGCAGATGTGCAGACGGGAAAAAATGACAGGGATGTGGATGGTGGAGATATGCAGATGAATGAATGCCAGTACACGGAGGTGTGCTCACGCTTCCATAGCTTTTACATTCAAAATTTTACATTCTCCCCAAGTATCTGTTTATACAGCTCCAAATAGCCTTCCACCATTTTTTCCTGGCTGAACTGCGCTTTGGCGTGGGTGTGGCAATATGTACGGTTTATGCCCGGCAGCTGCGCAATGCAGTCAATGGCCTGCTGCATGTCATGCACCAAAAAGCCGGTTTTGCCATGCTGTATCAGCTCGGCCATGGAGCCGCGGTGATAGGCAATTACAGGCGTGCCGCACAGCATGGCCTCTGCCACGCTGAGGCCAAACGGCTCCTCAAAATAAATGGGATGCAGCAAGGCTTTGGCATTGCCCAGCACCTGGCTGCGTTCGGCCCCGCCTACAGGGCCGGCAAAGATCACCTTTTTCCCATCCACGAACGGCCGCACCTTTTCCTGGTAATAGCCCTCATCCTGTATAATACCGGCAATAATTAACCGGTGGCCGGTAGCCTGGGCAATCTTTATAGCATCTGCGGTGCCCTTGTCGGGGTGTATGCGCCCGAAGTACAGCAGGTAATCATCCGGGCTGGTTTGCAGGGTAAAGTCCTTTGTACGGATGCCATTGTACACATTGGCGGCATACCGCAGCAGCGGGCTGCGGTTCGCATAGCTGATAGATACGTAATAGCCCACATCATTATACCGCTTATATACGGGAATGATCTTGGAGGAGGAAAACCCATGGATGGTAGT
>NZ_DASTRI010000177.1:0-25853 GCF_035761305.1 Chitinophaga sp.
CATCATAACAGTTAAATAGCGGATTAAGTTACGATTATTTTAGTATAGCCGCTTTTTGCAATTTCACGCAGCAGGCTTCACTTTTTTTCCGTTTCTTCGTAGTATCATGCGTTTATCTTTCTTCATTGCCAGGCGGATCGCATTTAACAAAACGTCTTCCTTTTCAAGGGTCATCATCAACATTGCCATTATTGCTACCGCCATCAGCGTAGCTGTAATGATAATGGCTACCGCGCTGGTGAATGGCTTTCAGCAGGTGATACAGGAAAAGATATTCAGCTTCTGGGGCCATATACACGTAACACAGTACCAGCCCAATGCCGGTCCTTTAACAGAGCAGATACCCTTTGAGGCCGACAGCTCCCTGGCTGGCAGCCTGCTGCGCATACCCGGCGTTACCATCGTAAATGCCTATGCCACCAAATCCGCTATCCTCAAGGCAGAAAAAGATATTGAAGGTGTAATATTCAAAGGGGTGGATGCGCAATACAGCTGGCAGCGCCTGCAGCGCTTCCTGGTGCAGGGCCGGCCCATACATTATTCAGACAGCAGCTACGCGCCGGAGATCATTATTTCCACAAGCCTTGCCCGGGAGCTGCAGCTGCGGCTGAACGACAAGGTCATTGTGTATTTTATACAAGGCGGCGGCCAGCCGCCACGCGCACGCAAGCTAACGGTAACGGGCATATACAAAACCGGTATTGAGGAATATGATAAAACCTACGTTATTGGCGACCTGGGGCTCATTCGCAAGCTGAATAACTGGAAACCCGCCGAAATTGGCGGATATGAGATATTTGTAAAGAATTACCGGCAAATGGACACCATCGGGCAGCAGATCTATGCCCAGATACCGGACAAGCTGTTTGCGCGTACCATACGGGAAATATATCCCAATATTTTTGACTGGCTGAAGCTGCAGAATAAGAACGAAGTAATTATCATAGTGATCATGACCATTGTAGCCGTGATTAACATGATCACCGCCATCCTGATACTGATACTGGAGCGCACCAACATGGTAGGTGTTGTTAAAGCATTAGGCATGCGCAACTGGAACATCCAGCAAATATTTATTTACCAGGCGGGCTATATTGTATTGAGCGGCCTTATACTGGGCAATATACTGGGCCTGGGCCTGGCCTTTCTGCAAAAAGCCACCGGCTTTTTTAAGCTGCCCGAAGAGTCATACTACATGTCGGTAGCCGCCATTGAGCTGCGCTGGTGGGAAGTGGCGCTCATTAATATCAGCACGTTTGGCATTTGCCTGCTGGTATTGCTTATTCCTTCGCTCATTATCCGCAAAATAACACCGGTAAAAGCCATACAGTTCAAGTAATTACGAATTATCAATTAAATCAGCAGCTTGCTGCAAATAATCCCCGTTGCCACTGCTGCGTTCAGGCTTTCCGCGCTGCCCAGGCGCGGAATGGTAATGCGGTGCGCGCTGCGTTCCAGCACAGCTGTGCTTAACCCGCGCGACTCATTGCCAATAAGGATAATGCCCTCCTGTATAGTGGAAAATTCAGCAATGCTGCGGCCATGCAGCGTTGCTGCATAAGCAGGCACCCCGGCCTGTTGCAGCAGCGTGCTTATATCACACTCCGTTACCCGCACGCGGGCAATGCTGCCCATAGTGGCCTGTATGGTTTTGGGATTATAGGCATCCACGCAATCCGGCGAGCAGATCACCTGCGGTATACCAAACCAATCGGCTATACGAATAATAGTGCCCAGGTTACCCGGGTCTTGTATGGTTTCCAGCGCCAGCGAAATGGTGCCGCCAAGATCACCGGGTTCCTTTGCCGGCGGCACAGGCAGCAGCGCCATGGCCCGGTTGGGCGTGGTAAGGGCCGATAGCTGCCTGAGTTCCTGCGGCGTTACCACGTGCACTTGTGCTGCGGTGATGGTGGCTGGTAAAGGGCCCTGCTCCTCCAGCCAGTCGGCTGTTGCATACACCTGCTGCACCAGTCCGGCCTGCAGCAGCTCCTGCACAATCTTGTCCCCTTCCGCCATATACTGGCGGTATTTTTGGCGGTATTTTTTATGCTGTAATGATTGAATATGCTTAATTTGCGCCTTTGACAACATATGTCAAAACTATTTAAAAAATATTATAATTGTTTTCGCCGAAATGCAGCCGCCACATAGTTCCCATTCTCTTCACCCGAACTATACAGTACTATTACTGGTTGCTGTGCTCACGCTGGCGGCCTGCTCCAACACAAAATACCTCCAGAAAAACCAGGCCCTGTATGTAAGCAGCAAAGTAAGTGTAAAAGGCGAAGGCCTGGCTTCGGCCGATAAGCAGGACCTCCGCAGCTCCCTCAGCTCCAAGCAGCTGATGCTGCAGCAGGCCAACACCAAGTTTGTAGGCACCCGCATAAAAACATTCCTTTATAACCAGAAATACAACGAAAAAAAATCCAACTGGTTCTGGAACCTGATGCTGGCCCCGCGTAACCTGGAAGCCCCGGTGGTCTACGACTCTGCCAAAACAAAGGAGTCGCTGCAGCGGATGGTCAGCTATCTCAATAACCAGGGTTACTTTTATGCCACCGCTACCTACACCGAAAAAATCAGGCGCCAGAAAGCCAGCGTTACCTACCAGGTGAACACCGGCAAAAATTTTATCGTAAATAATATTTACTACGATATACAAGACACCGCCATACTAAAGCTGGTAAGGGATGCCGCGCCTTTTTCCCTTGTTAAAAGAAACATGGCTTACAAGCAGGATGCGCTGGTGAGTGAGCGCGAGCGGCTTACCCGCCTGGTAAAAAATGCCGGCTACTTCAAATTCAGCCGCGATGCCATAGAGTTTGAAATAGACACCCTGCACAAAGCGCTGTTCCGCAACCCGCTTAACCCTTTTGAGGGCATTACCAATATATTCAACGAGCGTAAGGGGCTTGAAAAGCCTACCATGGATATTACCGTACGTATCAAAAACCCCGAAGATACGCTTACAGCCTGGGAACGGTATAATATAGACTCTATTTATGTATACCCCGATTTCCCGATCAACGGCAACCCGGCCGATACCAGCTTTAAAACAAGCCATCACAAATACATTACCGTGCGCTCCCACCAGGAAATACTGAAGCCGAAAGTGCTTTCCCGGTCGGTGCTGCTGCGCCCCGGCGACCTGTATTCACAGCAGCAGCAAACCAATGCCATTAACCGGCTGTATGACCTTAACATATGGCAGTTTGTAACGCTGCAGTACCGGGAGAAAAAAGATACTACCAATAAGCTGGATGCCTACCTGTACATGACGCCTAAACGTAAACAGGAGCTGGGCGCTAACTTTGAAGTTAGCACCAGCAGCGATTACCTGGTGGGCAGCGGCGTAACTTTCAACTACCGGCACCTGAACGTAAACCGCGCCGCCAACCAGCTGGGTATTAGCCTGAACGCCGGCCTGGAAATGATCCGTAACCAGGACGACGCCTTTGTGCTGCAGGCCAAGCAGCTGGGCATGCAGGTAGACCTGATGTTTCCCCGTTTTATTACGCCTTTCCGCATCCGCAGCAGCAACCGTTCCACCATCCGCACCCGGCTGAGCGCCGGATGGGATTACCTTTCCAGGATAGACCGGTTCAAGATCAATAACATTAACGCCTCTTTCGGATATGAATGGAATGAAACGATTTACAAACGTTGGATCGTTAAACCCATTTCACTCAACTACGTTGGCGTAAGCCTGAACCCCGATTTCCGCGACACGGTAGTAGCCAAGAACCCTTACCTGAAAAGAAGCTTTGAGCCGGCATTTATCGGGGGCGAAAACATAACCTACATCTTTGCCAATAACGATATACTGCATAAGTGGCATAACTCTTACTTCCGCGCCAACATAGAAGAGTCGGGCCTTTGGCTCAACGGCGTTAACAGCATTATGAACGGCATCAGCGGCCATAGGAGCAACCTGGAGTCTACCACCGGGCTAACCATCTCCAACTTTGTAAAGCTGGAGGCCGACTACCGCCATTACTGGAACTTTACGCCCAACACTACCCTGGCAACCCGGATATATGGGGGCGTAGGCATTCCCTACGGCAAGTCGGATGTGCTGCCTTACATACGGCAGTTCACAGCAGGCGGTCCCCTGAGCATACGCGCCTGGCGCCTGCGCACCCTGGGCCCCGGCTCTTATAAAGATACCTCTGCCATTGCACGCATATTCCCCGACCAAACAGGCGATATGAAGCTGGAAGGCAATGTGGAGTTCCGCTTTGACCTGCTGCGCATGTTCAACGGCAGCGTAAACCTCAAAGGCGCTACCTTCCTGGATATTGGCAACATCTGGATGTTGAGTAAAGACGAGCTGCGCCCCGGCGGCGAGTTTCGCCTGGATAAGCTGTACCACGACCTGGCCGTGGGCACCGGCGCAGGCCTGCGACTGGATTTTACCTTTTTCCTGGTGCGGCTTGACTGGGGCATTCCCCTGAAAGTGCCCTATTATACCGGCCAGAAAAATGGCTGGTACCTGGATGAGTGGGACCTGGCCGATAAGAAATGGAGAAGGGAAAACATTATATGGAATATAGCCATCGGCTACCCGTTCTAGTCAATTACGAATTAGAGCGGTGAGCTGTTAGGGAGATGTTTTCCTGAAAAGGCAGTTTGTCCTCATTGCACACTTCCTCATTCGTAATTCGTAATTACTCTTGCCGCTGTGCGGCAATAAACGCCTCTACCTCCAGGGCGTCTTCCAGCTTAAAATCGCCGATGCGTGTTCTGCATAAGCTGCTCAGGTAAGCGCCGCAGCCCAAGGCTGCGCCAAAATCATTGGCCAGGGAACGGATGTATGTACCGGTGCTGCATACCACGCGGAAAAACACTACCGGCATTTCAATCTTAGTAAGCTCAAATTCCTTAATGAAAATATTGCGGGGCTCCACCTTTACGGCTACCCCCTGCCGGGCCAGGTGATAAATGGGTTTGCCGTTTTGTTTAATGGCGGAGTGAATGGGCGGCAGCTGCTGCAGCGCTCCCGTGAACTGTTTTGTGGTGGCATGCAGCAGCGCGGCGTCAATAGCGCCGGTATCTTTAAACTGTTCAGGTTCCGATTCCAGGTCAAACGTGGGGGTAACAGCGCCCAGGGTAAAGGTGCCGGTATATTCTTTTTCCTGTGCCTGGTATTCATTTATCTTTTTGGTCATTTTACCGGTGCAGCATATCAGCAGGCCGGTAGCCAGCGGGTCCAGCGTGCCGGCATGGCCTATCTTGGCTTTGGTTGCGTTCCGTACCTTGCGCACCACATCAAAAGAGGTCCAGCGCAGGGGTTTGTTAAACAGCAGCACCTGGCCTGTTTCGTAGAGATTTTTTTCCTGGTTTTGATTCATGGCGCAAAGATAGTAAACAACTAATGGCTTATATTTTTTTGCTATTTTAGCGGCTTATGGCCTTACAACAGCATAAAGACGCCAACCTGCGGTACCAGCAACAGGTAGATAATTCACGCACCTACGTATTGCCTTTTATTGAGCAGGCCATGCCGCTGGCAGCCGGCATGCGCATAATGGAAATAGGCTGCGGGGAAGGCGGCGTGCTAACGCCGTTGCTGGAAAAGGGCTGCAGCTGCGTTGGGGTGGACCTGGACCCTGTGCGCATTAACCTGGCTAATGATTTCCTGGGCAGCTATGTACAAAGCGGGCAGCTACGCCTGATCTCCAAAAATATTTATGATGTTGATTTCCTGGGCGAGTTCCGGCATTCATTTGATCTTATTATCCTGAAAGATGCGATTGAGCACATCCCCGACCAGTCCAGGATCATAGGCTATCTTAAAAACCTGCTTACGCCCGGCGGACAGGTGTACTTTGGATTTCCGCCCTGGTACATGCCGCACGGCGGGCATCAGCAGATCTGCAACAGCAAGGTATTAAGCATGCTGCCCTATATACATTTGCTGCCCCGCCCCCTGTACCGCGCTTTACTGAAAGCAGGCGGTGAGCATAACAGCACCATACAGGAGCTTATGGAAATAAAAGATACCGGTATTTCTATTGAGCGCTTTGAAAAAATAGTGAAGCAGCAAGGCTTTGCCGTAACGCTTAAAAAACATTACCTGGTCAATCCTATTTATAAATACAAGTTCGGGCTGCAGCCACGGGTGCAGTGGGGGCCCGTAACTCACCTGCCCTTTGTGCGGAACTTTGTAACTACCTGCGTGTATTACCTTATTAAAGTCAAATAAGGAACCGGCGCTCCTTGTATATTACAGGTCGTTCCATATCTCCCAGCTGGCTTCTGCCTGCAGCACCAGCATTTCATGCCCATTTTTTACCGCAGCGCCTTTTGCCGCCCCTTTTTGGAGAAACAACGTTTCAGCCGGGTTATAAACCAGGTCATATAACAAATGATGTTTTGTAATGGCGTCGTACGGCAGTGCCGGCGCCGCATTGGTGTTGGGGTACATGCCTACAGGAGAAGTATTGATGATGATCGTATGGGCTTCGATAACAGCTGCATCCAGCGCCTCATAACCAATGGCCCCGGCCTGGCCGCTGCGGCTCACAACAGTAAAGGGTATGCTCAGCTCTTCCAGCACAAACATAATTGCCTTGGCGGCGCCGCCGGTGCCTAATACCAGGGCATGGGTATGGTGCGGCTTTATCAGCGGCAGCAGCGATCTCTTAAACCCGATAACATCGGTATTAAAACCCTTTCGCTTGTCCTTCTCAAAGCGGATGCAGTTTACGGCTTTTATTTGCGCTGCCGCAGGACTTAGCTCATCCACCCAGGGTAATACCGCCTCTTTATAAGGAATGGTAACATTAAGGCCATGCAGGTTGGCTTTATGCTGCGCCAGCAATGCCGGGAACTCGCTAATGCTGGCCAGGGGAAAGTTCTCATACGCGCAGCCGGTAATGCCTTCCTGTTTGAATTTTTCCGCAAAAAATCCTTTGGAAAAAGAATGGCTGAGCGGGTAGCCGATAAGTCCGTACAGTTTCATGCCTTTTTAATTACGAATTACGAATTATCAATTACGAAATACGAATAATTACGAATGAGCGGCGGAATGCTAAACACCCAATGCTAATGCACAATTTCCGGACCACCAGGCGCCGGGTCAAAAAGCGCCCTGCTTCCAGTCGTAATTAGTAATTGACAATCCGTAATTAACTCATGCTTCTTTATTAAGGAACAAATGGAAGGTGTCGCCCCGCAAGCCAATGCGCATGGCTTCCAGCGCTATTACCTCGTGCGGGGCCAGGTTGCCCAGGTTTACGTTACAGCCTACCAGCTCCAGGAAATACAGCTGTTGTGCTTTTTGCGGCGCTTCCCAGATAATTTTTTCTTCCGGTATCTGGGTAAGTATTTCCTGTACCAGGCCTTCGCGCACCTCACCGCTGCCGCGGTAAATACCAACATTGCCGCTTTCACGTGCTTCGGCAATTACATACGTAGCGCCGGCGTTCAGCTCTGCGCGCATCAGCTCAATCCATTTATAGGGGGGAATAATATGTTCTGCATCCTTGGAACCCACTTCGCTAAGCACCAGCCCCAGTTTTGACAATTTCTCAATATAACCGCATTTTTCAGCATGGGGAATGGTAACCGACCCATCGGACACCTCCATGTAGGTAATGCCATATTCCTTGATCACTTTAATATACTCATCCAGCTGGTTACGGATCAGGAAGGCCTCAAACAGGGTGCCGCCAAAATAAACAGGGATATTATGCGATTGGTATAGCTCAATTTTTTCGCGCAGCCGCGGCGTAACAAAGGAGGTGCCGAAACCCAGTTTCAATATATCCACATGCGGCCCTGCCACTGATAAAAAATTGCGGGCTTCTTCCACGCTGAGGCCTTTATCCATTACCATGGTCAGGCCATGTGTACGGGGCTTTTTGGTACGGTTCGGGAGCTGATTAAGATTAAAATTCATGCTGTCTGTTGTTTATGCCAATATCAACCAAAGTGGAAAACCGGCGCAAAAATAAGAACTATCTCTAATTTATAAACTGATTTTGGACAGGGCGGTCAAACCTGTTTCAACATATTTGCCAACGGAAGCGGTATATATCTGTTAATGACAGGGCTGCCTGCCACCCCTGGAGCGTAAATACGTGCGCTGTTACAAAAAATAAAGCCTGCTCCCGGGGTCGGAAACAGGCTTTGTACAAATATTTTTACGCTTGGTTTTATTTTTTCTTTTTCCTGTAGCGGGCTATCAGCTCCACCACGCTGTTATGCTGCAGCAGCGTGGGGTCCAGCTCCACCATCTTTTTCAGCTGCCGGGGCGCCAGCTGCAGCGCAGTTTCCAGCTGCAGCAATCCTTCCTTGGTATACCCGGTTGCCAGCAGCACGGCTGCCCGGTAGTAAATAAACACCGGCTTGCGGCCCAGCTTCTGCTCTGCCTCATCCAGCTGCACAACAGCTTCGTCGAAAAAGCGGGCCACGTACAGCGCGCGGATGAACTCCTGCCAGGTAGTAACGCTTTGCGGTTTTATACGCAGGGCGCTCATAAACTGGATCAGCGCATCCTTGTTTTTACCCAGCTCCAGGTAGCACTGGCCCAGGCCAATGTAATACTCTGCGCTGTTCTTATTGATCTTTAATGCGCTGGCAATGGACTTAACGGCGTTTTCCCAGTTAGCCTCCATCATGTAGGCCAGGGCTATCTTATAATACAGCTTGTCGTCCTGCGGGCTTAAGTGCGATGCCTTGCGGTAATAATAACGCGCCTGGGTAAACTTGCGCATTTTCTCATAGCAGTGGCCAATAGCCTCATAAATCACATCTTCGGGCTTGGCTATTTCCAGGTGTTTCTGCAGCACCTCAATGGCTTCCTGGAACTTACGCAGCCGGATATACGCATCGCCCATATTGCGGTAGGCGTAATCGAACTTTTCATCAATGGCTACGGCATACAGGTAAGCATCTATGGCCTTTTCATACAGCTTCAGCCCCTGGTAAGCGGTACCCAGGTTAAACCAGGCCAGCTGGTTATACGGAAAATCGTTGATGATCTGGCTGTGCAGGCGTATGCTTTCTTCATTGCGCCCGGTATATTCTGTCCAGAAACAGATTTTATGAAGGGCTTCTTCATTATTAGGATCATGCTCCAGCGCTATTTTCAGGCAATCAAACACCCGGTCAAATTCCTCCCAGTCATCATACACATCCGCCAGCTCCAGCAACAGCTCCGTGCGGTCATCCCCGTCAAACTGTTTGATCTGCTCCTCCAGCACAGCCGCGGCTTTTTCATGCTGGTTCAGGGCCAGGTAAATATCTGTTTGCAGGATGTACAGGTTTATATCCGTACTATCCAATATAGCAGCTTTTTCCAACAGCTCCAGCGCGTCGTTGTACTTTTTGGTTTCTATCAGCAGGTTGGCTTTTTTCAGTAAAAGGGTGGAAGAATATGGGAATTGCTCGATGGCTATTTCTGCCGCCTGTATGGCGTTAGGCAACTCATCATGTTCATCATAATAATCGATGATCTGCTCAAAGGAATCTTCATCCAGGAACGAATGGGACTGGCCAGCTCTGAGGTTTTCAAACTGCTGCAGCAAGTCCCTTAACTCGTCAAAATCCTCGTTAAATAATGGAAAGTCTTGATTCATTATTGTAAATATAATACTTTTATTGAACCACGCAAATGCAGACGAAAGTGCGCCGTTCATGGAATTTTTAACAGAATTTTAGGTAAAATGCTTAAATTGCGTTAAGAATTTGTTATGATATATTGAAAAGTTTGTACATTTGTGATACAATGAAAACGAGAACCTTCATATTGCAGTCTTTTTCATTGTCCTGCTTACTGGCAGGCATGCTGGTTTGCTGCGTTTTAAGCGCACGGGCCAATGATCTGTCGTTTAACAACAGTGATAAAGACAAAGTAGCTAAGAAAACGGAAAACCGTTTTTTACTGGGCGCTATGACCATGCCCAAAACCAACCTGAGCCTTGACGGGTTCCGTTATAACGGTTCCTTCAGCTCTGAGTTCAGGCTTACTTCCTCCACTTCCTGGAATATCAAATCCGTAATGACCTATAAAAAAGGGAATGTAACGTTTGTACTGCCGTATAACCTGCAGGTGCAGCAGCCAAGTGCGGAACAGCAGCAGTTTCATAAACTACGGATAATATTGCCGCTAAAGTAACGCCTATAAGATTTAACTAAATAAAAAGAAAGAGGGTGTATCATGCTTTTGATACACCCTCTTTCCTTTTATAGCTTCAGGAGCTCAGCTGCCCATTTTTTGCAGTTCCTCCCTGCTGATCACCTTGTAGCCGGAGGTGGGCGTTTCAAACATAGCTGCCGGCACCGGGTGCAGATCTATATGGGTGGCTATTACAATCATCCTGGCGCCCGCCTTGGTAATAATCTCAAATTGCAGGGGAATGCCTTTCAGGTTTACAAACCGCCGGTTGTAATGCCTGTTTTCCGGCACCAGGTCGGGCGTATAGTACACTTCAAAGGTTTTACCGTCGGGCATAATACCGGTAGCTTTTTTACAGGTATACCCCAACAGCTCCTTCGTGCCCGGCTCATCCTTAAAACGGATGTTGCTGTACTGCTTCAGCTCCTTTTCATACTCTTCCCTGTCCGAGCGGATCAGGTACTTATCTCCCTGGTTATCGATCAGGGTTACCACGGCTTGGTCACGGCTATTAATAAGGTAAGTGTAGTGTACCACGTTCAGGTTCATGTCTATACGGCTCAGGTGGCCCCGCATATATTCAACAAGGGTGCTGCCTTGCAGCATGGCGCCTGCCTGCTGCTGGTCGGGGGGTAGCTCCAGCTTATACACAATTTTCATGTCAGACACCAAACGCTGGGCACTCAGGGAGCCGGTGGCCATACTGCCCACCAGGAGGGCCAGCAGCCATTTGTTAAGTGTTTTCATGTGCTTGATGCTTGTATTTTTCATAGGGTACAGTTAGGTAATTACCATGCCAGCTTTTCTTTATTCAGGAAAGCCTGTATGCCTTTCCTGCATTCTGCATGCTCACGGGTAGCTGCATTCAGGCGAGCAGCGGTTTCCAGGGCCTCCTGCAGCGGCTTGTCCAGCACCATGCCCACCAGCTGCTTGGTTACCTTCAGGGAGTTGGCGGCAGCTTCGTCACACAGGGCAGTGGCTATTCCATGCACGTAACCGTCAATATTCGCTTTTGGCACTACTTCAGTGATCAGCCCGTAGGTGGCTGCCTGGGCGGCTTTAATCAGCTTACCGGTTAACAACAGCTCCCTGGCCCGGCCCTCCCCTGTTTTACGTACCAGGAACACAGACACAAGCGCCGGTATAAACCCGATCTTTACCTCTGTATAGCCCAGTAACGCTTCGGGCACGGCATAGCTCAGGTCACAAATGGTTACCAGCCCGCAGCCGCCGGCAATGGCATGCCCTTCTACCTGGGCTATCACCACCTTATCATGCCGGTAAATCTGCAGCATTAGCTGCATCAGCGCCTGGGAGTCGGCCAGGTTCTCATCAAAGGTATTTTGCTGCAGCTGCCGCAGGTACTCCAGGTCGGCCCCGGCGCAAAAAGCTTCGCCGGCTCCCTTCAGCACAATCACTTTTACAGCATCATCCTCCCCCGCCTGCCGGAATGCCTGCTGCAGCTCGGCTACCATGGCGCCGTTGAGCGCATTGCGTTTTTCCGGCCGGTTCAGGGTAACGGTTGCAATGCGCTGCTGCACTTCATAACTGATAAATGAGAAGGTGTTTGTATGGTCGTGTAACAAGTTGACAGTTTTAGCCGGCCGGCTGGGCCGAAAAGCAATTTATTAAATTGAGTACAAATCTCAAACTAATTAAACGTGCTACGCTGCCGTAATGTTATACCCCTACTTCCCCGCTCATCATTTTGTTATTTCCTCAATCACCTTACCTACATTTCCGCTGGGCATCTGTATATGCAGCAGGGCCGCCAGGGTAGGCGCAATATCCGTCATACCCATGGTGCGGTTGCTTTTACCGGCCGGAATGCCCCATCCCATCCATACCAGCGGAATATGTGCGTCATAGGGGTACCACAGGCCGTGGGTAGTGCCGGTAGGGCCGCCTTCTATCCATCCCGGGGCCAGCACAATTTGTATATCGCCGCTTTGTTTGGCGTTATAGCCGTTTATGAGCATGGTGCGCAAAGGCTCTGGTAATGTGCTGGTCATCAGCGCTTTTAAAGGCAAAACGTTTACAATGGCCGGCTGTTTCATTAATTGTGCTATAATATAATCGGTTATGGCCTTTTCAGATTTTCCGGCTTGTTCAATGGCGGCATGGTTCAGGTACAGCTGGTAATTGCTGCTGCCCTGTATGGCGCCGGCTATGCCAAAACGGGCGTTTATGCTGTCGTTCAGTGCTTTTGTCACTAATGCGCCCTTAAAGGTATGGCCGGGCAGCTTATGCTCTTCCATAAAACCCGGCACATGGGCTACCCCATGATCGGCAGTAATAAAGAAAGTGTACTGCCCCCTGCCTATTTTCTTATCCAGGTAATCAAAAAAGGCCGCCAGGTCCTTATCAAGGCGCAGGTAGGTGTCTTCTATCTCAACAGAATTGGGCCCAAACTGGTGGCCAACGTAATCAGTGGAGGAAAGGCTGATGGCCAGCATGTCCGTTGCAGGACCGCTGCCCAGGTTATAGGCTTCGATGGCTTTTTTGGCAAATTCCAGTGTCATGGTATTGCCGTAGGGCGTGGCTGCTATCAGTGATTGGGCATTGGCACCCAGGTTATGCGGAAAGGAGGAATTTGCCGCGCCCCTGTATTTGCCCTCATACGCCTTTTCATCGGCCGTGCTGAGGGTATAGCTTTCAATGGGGTACAGGGTGGTCCATGGCGCTTTCAGGTACCGGACAGGCCACTGCTGGCTGTTAAAAGTTTGCACCCAGCCTGGCAGCTCGTTCATATAGTAGGTGCTGGTAATCCAGTTACCGGCGCCGGCATCATACCAGAACGCAGCATTGGCGCTATGGCCGGCCGGCAATATAGCGCCGCGGTCTTTAATGGCTACGCCAACCACCTTGCTCTGAAAGTTGCTGGCCAGGCGCAGCTCATCGCCAATGGTGCTGGTTAGCAGGTTGCGGGGGCTCATTTTACCGGCCGCGGTTTGGGTGCCTACGCCGTTCACGGTGCTATCCTCCGTGCAGTACACATCCCGGTGCTGCTGCGCATTCCACCAGTCGTTCCCGATAATGCCATGTACGGCGGGTACAGAGCCGGTATAAACACAGGTATGCCCGCAGGCCGTAACAGTAGGGGCATAATTAATTAATGTATTTTCGCAGGAAAATCCATCGCGCAGCAGCCGTTTAAACCCATTGGCGGTATAACGGCTGTAGTAACGGTACAGGTAGTCCCACCGCATCTGGTCCACCACCACGCCTACCACCAGCTTAGGGCGGTCAGCTGTTTTGGATGCAAGGGCTGCAGGGCGGTAAAAAGGCCCCGGCGATGTGGCTTTTTGGGCAGCAGTGCCCGGCGCTAAAAACAAACACGCTGATAACAGTAAGTTGCTCCATTTCATGATTGATACTTTGATTTTTTTTAACCGTCCTACGAAGCGCGCTGCAGGTTGGATTTTCCGTGCACTGTAGGAATGCCAGCTTCATCTGGATGACTGAAATTTTTATTGTTTTGGTAAGATGGCGACAAATGTAATGGGAAGATTACAAAAAGTAATTATTTAATACCTTTGTGGCGACCTTAATGATCACAATTAATCATTAATTAACATATGGATATATTTGAGAAACTGCTGAAACACAGAGGTCCCATTGGGGAGCACTCTGAAAGGGCCCACGGGTATTTTGCCTTTCCCAAGCTGGAAGGGGAAATAGGTCCCCGTATGAAATTCAGGGGCCAGGAAAAAATTGTATGGAGCCTGAATAACTACCTGGGCCTGGCCAACCATCCTGAGGTACGTGCTACAGATGCGAAGGCCGCAGCAGATTTTGGTTTAGCCGCTCCGATGGGTGCCCGTATGATGAGCGGTAACACCAATTACCATGAGCAGCTGGAAAAAGTGCTGTCTGACTACATGGGCAAAGAAGATACGACCTTACTCAACTATGGCTACCAGGGTATTATGAGCGCCATTGATGCGGTATGCAACCGCCGCGACGTAATTGTGTACGACGCCGAGTGCCACGCCAGTATAATAGACGGGCTGCGCCTGCACCAGGGCCACCGTTATGTGTTTAAGCATAATGATATAGCAGATTGTGAAAAACAGCTGAACCGTGCTGTAGAGCTTACCAAAACCACTGGCGGCGGTATACTGGTGGTTACAGAAGGGGTGTTTGGCATGGCTGGCGACCAGGGTAAGCTGAAAGAGATTGCCGCCCTGAAAGATAAATACGAGTTCCGCCTGATGGTAGATGATGCCCACGGCTTTGGCACCATGGGTAAAACCGGGGCCGGTACCGGCGAAGAGCAGGGCGTACAGGACAAAATAGACCTGCTGTTTAACACCTTCGCAAAATCCGGTGCATCCATAGGCGCCTTTATGAGCGGCGACAAGGCTATTATTAATTACCTGCGCTATAACATGCGCTCCCAGATATTTGCCAAATCCGTTCCCTTACCGCTGGTAATCGGACACCTAAAACGGGTAGAGCTGATGCGTACACAGCCCGCCCTGAAAGAAAAGCTCTGGTACAACGTAAACAAGCTGCAAAACGGCCTGAAGGAAAAAGGCTTCAACATTGGCCATACCAACTCCCCGGTTACGCCCATATACCTGCAGGGCGATATTCCCGAAGCTACGGCCATGTGCCTGGACCTGCGGGAGAATTATAACATCTTCTGCTCAATAGTAGTGTACCCGGTAATCCCTAAAGGACAGATCATTTACCGCCTTATACCTACAGCAGCACATAATGATGAAGATATTGCGCTAACCCTGAAAGCTTTCAGCGAAACCAAGCAAAAGCTGGACAGGAAAGAATATAAAGTAGCGGAAATACCAATGGTATAAGCACGCTGCCGGAAAATAAAAAGAGGGTGTATCAAAAGTATGATACACCCTCTTTTTATTGAGATACCTGGTGGAATGGGTAAAACACCCGTTGATAAATTAAAGAAAGAGGGCCCCGGAGGAACCCGGGACCCTTTCAACAAATCGTTCTTTCACTAGGTGTAAAAAAAAAATTAAAGCTTATAGCTTTCAGTAGGACATGGCAGAACAAATGGTTTCATAGAACTAGAAAACAACCAGATGGTTCTAAGATTTTATAATTAGGTTAAAAGTGATTCTGTCGTGATTAATGCAGTAGTTTGCTTCTCTCTATACATCAAAATTAGGCTTCCTGTACGTACAAAAGATCACACAAACATGCCATTTTGTTAACAACCTGTTAAACGACTTATGGTAAAATACTAATCCCCAATGTTCCGCGTTTGCACAAAATTTGTCATTTGTATAAACATATAATATATAAGTGGGATGCCCCGGCGCTTCATAATTAGGGTAATAAATACGTTTATTCCACTGTTATTCAAATTATGTCATTAAGATAAGCATACATACCGCCAACTTTGTTGGCTACGGCGTATAAGTATGCCGGCGGCGCTTTAAACCGCAAACCTATGTGTTACTTGTGCAAAAAAATTGTAATAAAAAGGGCAAAAAGCAGCATTCACCGCTCTTTGCCCTTGTTGTATTACTTACTATTACCCGTTATTCCAGGTGATTTTCAATAGCGGTATCATACAGCGCTTTCCACTCGGCAACCTTGCCCCAGTCTTCACCATCCACTATTACGTGCTCGCCTTTCACCACACCTATTCTTTCACTGCGTACGGAATGGTCTGTGGCATCTATAAGCCCGTGCAGCAGCGCTTCAAACTTCTCCTTGTTTTCCGGTCTTACGGTTACCACTACACGGCTCTGGCTTTCACCGAACAGGTATGCATCTTTACGGAAACTGCTGTTGGTATTTATGTCAAAGCCTAAACCGCCGGCCATTGCGCTTTCCAGCAGGGTAATAAACAGGCCGCCTTCACTTACATCATGCGCAGATTGAATAAGGCCGGCCTTATTCAGCTTGGCAATGGCTAACTGCAGCTGGTGCTCTTCCTCCAGGTGAAAGTGCGGTGCAGGGCTATGTTCAATACCAATAATCTTGTGCAGGTATTCGGAGCTGTTAATATCATTACGGCTGCGGCCAATCAGGTACACCAGGTGGCCTGCTTCCTTAAAGTGCAGGGTTATACGCTGCTCCAGGCTGTCCAGCACGCCCAGCATACCTATGGTAGGCGTGGGGTACACCGGGCCGTCGGGGCCCTGGTTGTAAAAGCTTACGTTACCACCTGTTACCGGCGTATTAAACTTGCGGCAGGCCTCACCCATACCTTTAATGGCATGTACAAACTGGTAATACACTTCCGGGTCATACGGGTTGCCAAAGTTCAGGCAGTTAGTAATGGCCACCGGCTCGCCGCCGCTGCATACTATGTTACGGGCGGCTTCCGCCACTGCTATTTGTCCGCCAATATGCGGGTTGGCGAATACATAGCGGCTGTTGCAATCCGTGGTTACAGCCAGCGCCTTTTTGGTGCCTTTTACCAGTACAATGGCCGCATCGCTGGGGGCATTGGTGCTGGCATTGGCAGTGCCCACCATACTGTCGTACTGGGTATATATCCAGCGTTTGGAAGCAATGTTAGGCAGCTTTACCAGCCTCTCTGCCACAAAGCGCGGGTGCAGGGTGTCCTGCACATTCTGTATGTCAAATGCTTTTATTTTTTCAAAATAAGCCGGCTCAGTATAAGCGCGGTGGTATTGGGGAGCGCCGCCGCCCAGCACCAGGCTTTCCGCAGGCACATCAGCCTCCAGCACGCCATTCATATAGAACTTCAGGTTGGGCTCTTTGGTTACTTCACCTATCTGCACGCAATGCAGGTCCCATTTATCAAATATCTGCAGCACTTCTGCCTCACGGCCTTTGTGCACTACTATCAGCATTCTTTCCTGGCTTTCGCTCAGCAGCATTTCCCAGGCTTTCATGTTTTCCTGGCGGGTGGGCACCTTATCCAGGTAAATATTCATGCCATGCTCACCCTTGGCGCTCATTTCTGCAGTAGAGCAGGTGATGCCGGCAGCGCCCATATCCTGCATGCCTACCAGCGCATTGGTTTTAATAACTTCCAGGCAGGCTTCCAGCAACTTCTTTTCCTGGAAGGGATCGCCTACCTGCACAGCCGGCAGGTCTTCCGCGCTTTCTTCTGTAATATCTGCGCTGGCAAAGGAAGCGCCGCCAATACCATCTTTACCGGTGGCGGAACCCACTATAAATACCGGGTTACCGGCGCCATAAGAGGTGGCAGATACGGTTTGTCCTACTTTAACAATACCCACGCTCATGGCGTTTACCAGCGGGTTGGTGCTGTAGCAGTCTTCAAAATAAGCTTCGCCGCCCACGGTAGGCACGCCAAAGCAGTTGCCGTAATGGCCAATACCATGTACCACGCCTTTCAGCAGGTGCTGTGTTTTTTTATCGTTCAGGTTGCCGAAGCGCAGGGAGTTAAGCGCGGCAACAGGGCGGGCGCCCATGGTAAAAATATCGCGGTGTATGCCGCCAACACCAGTGGCTGCGCCCTGGAAGGGCTCAATAGCGCTGGGGTGGTTATGGGATTCTATTTTAAAAACGCAGGCATAGCCATCGCCAATGTCTACTAACCCGGCATTTTCCTCACCGGCCTTCACCAGCAGCCGGTCGCCTTCACGGGGCAGGGACTTCAGCCATACAATGGAGTTTTTGTAGCTGCAGTGTTCACTCCACATTACGGAGTACATACTCAGCTCCGTAAAGTTGGGCACACGGCCCAGGATGGTTTTTATACGTTCAAATTCGTCTGCGGTAAGTCCCAGCTGTTCGGCAGTTTCAACAGTGGTATGCATTAATTTATCGGAAGTTTCTACAGTGCTTTGCATGTATTTTGGTAATTGTAGACAGTAGTATAAACGAAGATGCAAACCTACCTAATTTTCCTGCAATTGACAAGGGAAACAAACGCTATCCTGCCAATAATGACACCTGTACCAGCAGGTTGTATATGCCCTTTATTTCACAGGCTGTTATACAATAGCAAAAAATAGCGTACAACCCTGCTCACAGGCAAAACGTGCAACTACGTACGTTATAATATTCAGGGCCTTTTCAGCATTTAAAAGCGATATTATATCCAAAAGGCGCAATGGTGGCTGGTTCTATCTCAACGTTACCGTTTATACCGCTTGGGTATTACCTACGTAATACCAATTATATTATCATTTTTTTAATATATTAGTTTTGGAAACCAACTTATTCTTTTTTTTGGTTAAAAATCAAAAATCCTGCTCGTTTTACCCTTAAAATGTAATTTTTTACCAAAAAATAATAAACTTCTTGTTTATATTACGTAATGGATGTTTTTTTGTATAAAATTACTTTACTTAGTACAAAATCAATTACAGCATGCAATCTTTACGCTTCACTGCGCTGGAAGGTCTTTCCGGCGTTGATTTGAAAATTAAGCCCGATCAGCTGAACGGGAAAATTACCGAAGTGTTTGGCAGTAATGTCTTCACCGGAAAAGTTCTGCGCGAGAACCTGAGCGACGAAGCCTATAAAAGCTTAATGAACTCCATTAAAGCTGGTTCCAAAATCGAACGTAAGATGGCCGAACAGATCGCCGCTGGTCTGAAGCAATGGGCCATGAAAAAAGGTGTTACCCACTTTACACACTGGTTTCAACCCCTTACCGGTACTACTGCTGAAAAGCATGATTCTTTCTTTACCATTAAAAGCGATGGCTCTGCCATTGAAACTTTTGACGGCGATGCCCTGGTACAGCAGGAGCCCGATGCTTCCAGCTTCCCCAGCGGCGGCATCCGTGCTACTTTTGAAGCCCGTGGCTATACCGCATGGGACCCCTCCTCTCCCGCCTTTATTATAGAACAGGGATACGGCAAAACACTTTGCATACCTACCATTTTTGTAGCCTATACCGGTGAATCGCTGGATTACAAGGCGCCGCTGCTGAAAGCGCTGTCTGCCCTGGATAAAGCTGCTGTAGATGTATGTAACTATTTTGATAAAAATGTAACCAAAGTAACTGCCACCCTGGGTTGGGAGCAGGAGTACTTCCTGGTAGATGAAAACCTGGCTAACGCCCGCCCTGACCTGATCATGTGCGGCCGTACCGTTGTAGGCCATGCGCCCTCCAAAGGCCAGCAGCTGGAAGACCACTACTTTGGTTCCATACCGGAACGCGCCTACGCTTTTATGCGCGATTTCGAAGAAGAAGCTTACAAACTGGGTATTCCGCTGAGAACCCGCCACAATGAAGTTGCCCCCTCCCAGTTTGAGTGCGCTCCTATATTTGAAGAAGTGAACATTGCAGTGGACCACAACTCCCTGCTGATGGACGTAATGAATAAAGTGGCTAAACGCCATAAGCTGAAAGCGCTGCTGCACGAGAAACCTTTTGCAGGCATTAACGGTTCAGGTAAACACAATAACTGGAGCATGGCCACCGATACCGGTGTAAACCTGCTGGCCCCGGGCAAAACACCCAAGACCAACCTCATGTTCCTGACCTTTTTTGTGAACACCATCAAGGCCGTGCATGACTATGCCGACCTGATGCGCGCCTCCATTGCATCTGCCAGCAACGACTTCCGCCTGGGCGCCAACGAAGCGCCTCCCGCCATTATCTCCGTTTTCGTAGGTAAGTACCTGTTTGAAGTGCTGCAGGAAGTAAAAACCCGCGTAAACAACAAGTTTGATGAGCAGGATGAAGCCATCCTGAAGCTGGACCTGCACCGTCATATTCCGGAGCTGATGCTGGATAACACCGACCGTAACCGTACCTCTCCGTTTGCCTTTACCGGTAACAAGTTCGAGTTCCGCGCCGTAGGTTCTTCCGCTAACTGCGCTTCTGCAATGACCGTTCTGAATACTATTATGGCTAAAACACTGCAAACTTTCAAGAAAGAAGTGGATGCCCTGATAGAAAAAGGCGAGAAAAAAGAGATTGCCATCATGCAAACTCTTCGGAAATATATTGTAGATTCGGAAAAAGTTTTATTCGAAGGCGACGGCTATAGCGAAGAGTGGGCCGAAGAAGCAGCCAAAAGAGGCCTGCCCAACATTAAAACCACTCCGCAGGCGCTGGATGCAATGGTTACACCTAAAGCAGCCAAGCTGTTTGCCGAAACCGGCGTATACAACGAGAAAGAGCTGCATGCCCGCCATGAAATACTGCTGGAAGATTATGTGAAAAGAGTGCAGATTGAAGCACGTGTAATTGGCGACCTGGCTACCAACACCATTCTGCCTGCTGCTATCAGCTATCAGAACACGCTGATTGAAAACATCCGCGGTCTGAAAGAGATTGGTTTAGGTGAAGATGCAATAAAAGCCCAAAAACAAATAGCTGGTAAAATAGCTGAACATATTAATGTCATCAGTGAGAATGTACAGGCTATGATTGAGGCACGTAAAGTGGCAAATAAGCTCACCGACAGCCGTCAGAAAGCTATAGATTACTGTGAAAAGATTAAGCCGTACTTTGACGTGATCCGTTACCACTCCGATAAACTGGAGTTCCTGGTGGATGACAGCAAATGGGCGCTGCCCAAGTACAGAGAGCTGCTTTTCTTGCGATAAAACCGTAAGATTGTTTTGGTGTATGATTAGCCCGCGGTTTTTACCGTGGGCTTTTCTGTTTTTAAACCTTCTGCGCTCCCGGCCGTCTATACTGTGAAAACTATCAACTTATATGAAGCTGCTACCGGCCCTGTTAATAATGCTCCTTACCTCCGGAGCTGCTGTTGCGCAGGACAGCATAGTGCTGCACCGCCGGCTCAGCCGCCGCATAAAGCACGAGCTGGCCTTAACAGACCAGCAAAGCCGGCAGCTGCAGGTTATTGAAAACAGTTTTTACCGCCAGAGAAAAAGTATACGCCGCAATACCGCATTAAGCAGCGCTGAAAAAGATGCACAGCTGCTCCACTTACAACAAACACATGCTAACCGGGTAAAGGCCCTGCTATCTGTTACGCAGTATGTACAATACCGCCAATGGATGGCCAAACGCCAGGAACAGTGGCTGCACGCCCAGCGCCTGCAGGACCGGCAGCTGCCGGGTAAAACCACGCCTGGCAAAACATAATGCTCAGTCATGACTATTCGATAAAGAACAATTAGGTTAAGCAAGCCCCGTTCATCTTCTGGTGAACGGGATTTTTTTTTACATTTAGCTTTTACGGTACAAAAAGGAACAATCATGCAAAAAAGATTAGTGCTGCTGCTGTTGTGCTTACTGCCGGTTGCCCGCATTATTGCCCAGGAAAAAACCTATTGTAACCCCATTAATATTGATTACGGGTACTGCCCTATTCCCAACTTTGTTACCCAGGGCAGGCACCGCGCCACTGCCGACCCGGTTATTACCCTGTTCAAAGGCGACTACTACCTTTTTTCCACTAACCAGTGGGGCTACTGGTGGAGCCATGATATGCTGCAATGGCACTTTGTGCCGCGCAAATTCCTGAAACCCTGGCATCATGTGTATGATGAATTGTGCGCCCCTGCTACCGTAGTATTAGGCGATACGCTGCTGGTCATCGGATCTACCTATACCAAAGATTTCCCCTTGTGGATGAGTAAAGCTCCGCATACAGACACCTGGATGGAGGCCGTAGATTCCTTCCGGGCCGGCGCCTGGGACCCGGCATTTTTTGCAGATGACGATGGACGCCTGTACCTGTACCATGGCTCCAGCAACGAATTTCCCGTTTACGGGCAGGAGGTGGACCGCACCACCCTGCAGCCGGTTGGTGAACGCCGGGAGCTGATACGCCTGCACGACAGCATTCACGGGTGGGAACGGTTTGGCGAGCATAATAACAATACCTTCCTGAAGCCTTTTATAGAAGGCGCCTGGATGAACAAGCATAACGGCCTGTACTACCTGCAATATGCAGCGCCAGGCACGGAGTTCAGCGGGTATGGCGATGGCGTATATGTAAGCAGCCATCCCTTAGGGCCTTTCACCTACCAGTTGCACAACCCTTTTTCCTACAAACCCGGTGGATTTGCCAGGGGCGCAGGCCATGGCGCCACTTACCAGGATAAGTACGGCAACTGGTGGCATGTATCTACCATTGTAATCGGCACCAAGAATAATTTTGAACGAAGGATAGGCATATGGCCGGCAGGCTTTGACAGGGATAATATACTCTTTTGCAACACCGCCTACGGCGATTATCCGCATTACCTGCCGGCTGATAGCGTAAAAAACGGCAACCGCCTTTTTACCGGGTGGATGCTGTTGAACTATAACAAGCCCGTGCAGGTATCTTCCACCTACGGGGGCTATGCGCCCAACAATGCAGTAGATGAAAATATAAAAACCTACTGGAGCGCCGCTACCGGCAGCAAGGGAGAATGGCTGCAAACCGACCTGGGGCAGCTGAGCGCCATATATGCCATCCAAATCAACTATGCCGACCAGGATGCCGCCTTTATGGGCAAGCAGCCGGGCTTATACCACCAATACCGGCTTTACAGCTCTGCCGACGGTAAAACCTGGAAGCTGCTTACCGATAAAAGCCGCAACCAAACAGATGTACCGCATGATTACATTGCCTATCCAGCGCCTGTACAGGCCCGGTATATTAAAATGGAGAACATACATATGCCCTCCGGCAAATTTGCCATTAGCGGGTTGCGTGTGTTTGGCCGGGGCAAAGGCAGCGTGCCTGATACGGTAAAGGCATTTGTAGCCTTACGCGGCAATAGTGAGCGCCGCAATGCCTGGCTTAAATGGCAAACCGGCAATAACGCTACCGGCTATACTATTTATGCCGGTACCGCGCCCGGTAAGCTGTACACCAGCATTATGGTATACGGCGCCAATGAATATTACTTTACTGCAATGGAAAAAAACCAGCCCTATTATTTCTGCATAGAGGCGTTCAATGAAAACGGTATCGGGAAACGTACCGCCGTTATAAAGGTGGAATAACAGCAAACCATGCCGCCGTTACGGTACAGCCGGCGGCAGGCGGCAGCCTATGTATATACATATGCCTGCAATAAATGTCCTACAACCTTTGCGTATCAAATAATTATACGGCAGTGCCCGTTGCCGGCGGCCGCGCGGGAAAACAGCGTGGGAAAAGATGGCATTGCCGCTACTTAATCACCGTTTGAGGTGAGATACCGGCATAAAAAAAGAGGATGCACCCGAACAGGTACATCCTCTTATATTTTTCACAGGCTGCTGCTTTTTAAAGCAGGCCATATGTACATCTTAAAACTATACCAGCTTAAAGGTTTCAGTGAACTTGGTGGTAAAGTTGCCCTTACGGAAGTTCTCATCGCGCATCAGCTGCTGGTGGAAAGGAATGGTGGTTTTCACCCCTTCTATTACAAACTCGCTCAGCGCGCGCTCCATGGTGTTAATGGCTTCTTCCCTGGTTTGCGCGATAGTGATGATCTTGGCCACCATACTGTCGTAGTAAGGCGGTATCACATAACCCGCGTAAATATGGGAGTCAACCCGCACGCCATGGCCGCCGGGTATATGCAGTACCGTTATTTTGCCGGGAGAGGGGCGGAAATCGCTATAGGGATCCTCTGCGTTAATACGGCATTCAATGGCATGCATTTGCGGCGTATAGTTTTTACCGGAAATAGGAATACCTGCCGCTATCTTAATCTGTTCCTTGATCAGGTCAAAGTTGATCACCTCTTCCGTTACCCCATGCTCCACCTGTATACGGGTGTTCATTTCCATGAAGTAAAAGTTCCGGTGCTTATCTACCAGGAACTCGATGGTGCCTACGCTTTCGTAGTTAATGGCGGAGGCGGCTTTAATAGCAGCTTCGCCCATTTTTTCGCGCAGCTCCGGCGTCATGAACGGTGAGGGTGATTCCTCTACCAGCTTCTGGTGACGGCGCTGTATGGAGCAGTCCCTTTCGCTCAGGTGGCACACCTTGCCATATTGGTCGCCTGCTACCTGTATCTCAATATGCCGGGGCTCTTCCACGAATTTCTCCATGTAAATGCCGTCGTTATTGAAAGCGGCGCGGGCTTCTGTTTTGGCCATGTTATAGGCATTCTCCAGCTCACTATCCTGCCACACTACGCGCATCCCTTTACCGCCGCCGCCGGCAGTGGCTTTCAGGATAACGGGCAGTCCCATTTCCTTTGCCAGCTTTCTGGCCTGGTCCAGGCTTTCCAGCAAACCATCGGAGCCGGGTATTACCGGTACGCCGGCTGCTATCATGGTTTCTTTGGCCGTCATTTTATCGCCCATTTTCCGGATCATTTCCGGGGTAGGGCCAATGAACTTAATACCATGCTCGCCGCATATTTCAGCAAAGCGCGCATTTTCTGCCAGGAAACCGTAACCGGGATGGATGGCGTCAGCATTGGTGATCTCAGCGGCTGCCATCAGGTGAGGGATGTTCAGGTAGGATTCACTGCTTTGCGGTTTACCTATACATACCGCTTCATCTGCAAACTTCACATGCAGGCTGTCTTTATCCGCCGTACTATAAACAGCCACCGTTTTGATACCCATTTCCTTACAGGTGCGTATGATACGCAGGGCAATCTCTCCACGGTTGGCGATCAGTATTTTTTTAAACATTGGTCTTATATTAGTTGCCAGCAGCCAGTGGTCAGTTGTTGGCGACCGGAGCGGATATAATTTTCGGAACAGTCACTAACAGCTCACAACCAGCAACTTACTACTATATTTTATGGTTCTACTAAAAACAAGGGCTGATCATATTCAACCGGGGAAGCATCATCTACCAGCACTTTTACAATTTTACCGGCTACTTCGCTTTCAATTTCATTGAACAGCTTCATGGCTTCAATAATGCAAACCACTTTGCCGGGTGCCACATCGTCGCCTACATTCACAAAAGGCGGCTTGTCAGGGCCGGGGCTGCGGTAAAAAGTACCGATCATAGGAGATTTGATAGTAACCAGGTTATCTGCTTTTGCAGCAGCAGGAGTGGCTGCAGGAGGAGCGGCTGCTGCGGCTGCAGGAGCAGCTGCGGCCTGGGGTACCTGTGCAACTGCCTGCACGGGCGCTACTGCCGCGGGTACAGTAATTACCTGTTGTACCTCGTTGTCCTTTTGTTTTATGGTAATTTTGAACTTATCCTCCTCTATGCTCAGTTCACTGATGTTGGACTTATTGACCATCTTTACCAGCTCCTGAATCTGTTTAAAATCCATGTAGACAGTTTTTGGTTTAGAAATGTTCGTAGTTGATATGGATTATTCTTTTACTCTTTCAATGTACTCCCCGGTTTTGGTATTTATCCGGATGGATTCGCCCTCATTTACAAACAGCGGCACCATTACCGTAGCGCCGGTTTCAATGGTAGCGGGCTTCAGGGTACGGGTAGCAGTATCGCCCTTCATGCCCGGCTCTGAATAAGTAACCTTTGCCACTATTTTATCCGGCAGCTCCACGCTCATCGGCTGCTCGGTTTCGGTATTGATCATTACAAACACCTCATCCCCGTCTTTCAGGAACTGGGGCGCATCTACCATGGTTTCTGCCAGGGCTATCTGCTCAAAAGTTTCCTTATCCATGAAATTGTAGCCGCTGTCGTCCTTGTACAGGAACTGGAATGCTTTCTTTTCAACACGTACCGGGAAAATGGTATCGCCGGAGTTCCAGGTGTGCTCTATGGAACGGTTGTTATCTACACCTTTTAGCTTGGCCCATACCTTCGCAGCAGCGCGGGCTGTTTTGTTCTGTCCAAACTCTACAACAGAATATAAGCTGTTGTCCAGCTTTATGATCAATCCTGTTCTTATATCTGCAGTGGTAGCCATAAAATAGGATACTGATTTAGGTTTTAAAAAT
>NZ_DASTRI010000178.1:0-12243 GCF_035761305.1 Chitinophaga sp.
TCACAAATTCTTCGATGTTCATAGGTACGGGATCTGCATTTTACCCGGTGACTTTACAAAGAAAGGCAAATGTAATTGAGAGTTATACAGACCTGCATATTTCCGCCGCGAATGCGGGCAAGCTTTTCTTTGAAACAGGAAGAATAAATGCTACAGCTCCTATACGAATGACATTGGATAATACCGGCCGCTTAGGCATTGGTACAACAACTCCCACAACTTTACTTCATGTAAATAGCGGCGCTATACGATTAACCAACCCTGGAGGCTATCCCTACGGCATCAATATCGATGTGGACTATCCGGAGGCCTGGGCCAGGGAATTTAGTATTACTCATAGCAGTACAGGCAAATTGTTTGCATGGGGCGTATACGGAACAGGCAGCACAATAACCTACGCATACATTGGAGGAAACACCTCCGCTGATTTGGCGCATGCGGCGCCCTGGATGACCTTTAAGCCAGATGGAAACATAGGCATCGGCACTACAACACCCCAGGCAAAGCTGGCCGTAAACGGTGATGTGTTTGCGAAGAAAGTAAAAGTAACGCAAACCGGCTGGCCGGATTATGTTTTTAATAAGGATTACATATTGCCTTCTTTAATTGAAATCGAAAAATACATCCGGGAGCATCAGCACTTGCCGGATATTCCTGCTGCAGCTGAAATTGAGAAGGAAGGGCTTGACCTGGGAGAGATGAATAAGAAGCTGGTGCAGAAGATGGAGGAGATGACATTATACCTGATTGAGCTGAAAAAAGAGAACAATGAGCTGAAACAGCAACAAAAAGAGTTGTTGAAGCGGATCACCCAATTAGAGAAGCATTAAACTATAAACTAGATGAGAAAGATCCCTATATCATGTTTTTTGATTGTTCTTGCAATAAACTCGTTTAGCCAAACAAATAATAACCTTAATCCCGGATTTGATAGTCCCGTGCCACCATCGCCCAATGCTGCCGCCTTTGCCAAGTTCGGTAATATACCGGTAGGGCCTGCAACAGGGATTCCGCAGGTAACCATTCCGATATATCAATATTCCAACAAAAATACCGGGCTGTCTTTGCCTGTATCGCTGGACTATCATGCCGGTGGAGTAAGGGTAGATGAAGTAGCATCCGATGTGGGGATTGGATGGGCGCTGAACGCAGGAGGTGTGATATCCAGGGTAGTGAAAGGTACGCCTGACGAAGATTGGGGTGGCTTTTTAAATACACCATATTTTGATGGTGCAACCGGTAATGACCCTGCTAATTCACCTGAGTTTAAACCTTTTGTAAAAGCCTATAGCAGAACATTGGATATCGAAGAAGACCTTTTCACTTTTAATTTTAACGGGCGGTCCGGCAGATTTGTTTATGGAAGAAATGGCGACATCTTAATGATAGATGCGCAAAAGGTGAAAATAGAAAAGGAGGTAACCACCAATCAAACAGCGGGCGAATCCCGGATCACAAAATTTACAATCACAGATGAAAATGGCGTTAAATACATTTTCAGTGCTGTTGAATTAACGATGCTTTCTGGAGTTGCATTTCACCAGTGGTTTAATTCCTCCTGGTATCTCACATCAATCCAGGCGCCATCCGGCCAGGATAGTATTACCCTGGAGTATGATGATGTTCAGATTAATGAATATGTTACATCCGCAACAGAAACAGAGGCAACAGATCTATACCCAAACGGGTCTATGACTGGTAACTCGGTAATATATTCGAGTGCTGGTCACAGCCAGCAGATCTCAGGAAAGAAATTAAAAAAGATATCTTTCCCTGATGGGCTTAATATTCAATTTGTTTACAATGCCACCCCAAGAACGGACCTGCCAAATGATCATCTGCTTTCCAGGATACTGATACAAGACCCTAATAAACAAGTAGGAAGGGGATACATGCTTCAGCAGGATTATTCCCTTGGTAACAGGGCCACACTTTTAAAGGTAATACCATTCGCCGGGCTGAATGCGGAAGTACAGGATGCCCCGTATCAGTTTTTTTATAAAACCGATTTGCCTCCACGATTGGATATTCACCAGGATCACTGGGGATATCCGACTTTTTGGACGATAGAAGGCACAGGAAGGATCCCGCATGAAATTTTTGGACAAAATGTTGGCGGGCTTTTCGAGCTGCCGGGTACTAACCGTGACACAGATCCAAACGGCTGCCTGGCGGGCTCATTATATAAAATTATTTACCCCACCGGTGGCTGGACTGATTTTCAATTAGAACCCAATGAGGCCTATGATGGTTGGTTAAACCAGAATTTTTCAGTAGTGGTTGACGATCCACCATACCTTGATCAGACTCAGAGCTATAATTTAGGCATGTACAACGGTACGCCTACTTACCAGGATGTCTATTTTACCTTTAATGGTGAGCCGGATGCTACTGAATTTACCTTATCCCTGCAACCCACAAGCTTTGGAACCTGCAATGGGAGCTGTGCTTTGAGAGTAGAGATTTTTCCGCCAAACGGCAATGCATTGATCTCAAGGGACTTTACTACTCCCTTTACTCAGTCTTCAATCACCTTCTCTCTTCCTGGTCTTATAAAAGGAACGCAGTACCGGGTAAGGTTTTACTATAGCATGCTCACTGTTAACAATTACAGTGCAATAGCGCAGCTGAAATGGAAGGAAAAGCAGGCGGAAACCTCGCATACCGTTTACTACAGCCATGTACAGCCATATGTGGGAGGCCTGCGGGCAAAGAAAATTTCCGATTATGACGGAATTTCCGCAACCCCGGTTTCCGAGAGAGAATATGAATATAAGGGAGAAGACGGCCTCTCTTCAGGTGTCCTGCTAACATATCCCACCTACACCTATACAACACGCTATGAAGGATTGATGGCGGTGTCAGTTGCGAATGGGCGTACCTATGAGGGTGGAGAGCCGCTGATACGCCTCCGCCAGAGCACTTCCGCTTATGATATTATATATACGGCCGGAAGCCCTGTATGTTACAAACGTACAGTTGAATATTTAAAAAATAATGGCAAGAGCAATGGCAAAATTGAACGCTTTTTTACTTCAGCAAGTAGTGGTTCAAGCGGCAGTTTTCCATTCGTGCCATCCACTAACGCCACATGGCTATTTGGATCATTAAAAAAAGAGGTGGTTTATGACGCCAATGATAATATTATTAAAACTACCCTCAATAACTATACGGATAAATTGATGCCCGATTATTCCAATGAGGCAGTGGTTCATAATTTCACTTCCTATACCATAGCACCGGTGTTATTTCTTATACCAGATTATTTTGACGATACCAACACCTCCATTAAAGTGGCGAATTATCCGGCTATTGGGTTTTTATATAACGATTACCTGCCCACAGCAGGAAGAAACGATATTGAAAGCACGGTTATTACGGAACGCGATCCGGCAACAGGACAAACCATTACTACGGTTAACACATACGAATATGATCCGGACTACTATTATTTAAAGAAAAAGACGCTTGTCAACAGTAAGAACCAGGAAGTGACTGAATTGTACACCCATCCGGCAGATAAGGTGGCAGCCGGGCAAACAAACCCTTACCAGGACATGGTTAACCGCAACATGATCGATCCCGTTGTAGAAACGGAACAGCAGGTGAGCCAGGTAAGGCAGAGAAAACTATCCACCAATTACGAGAAAAACTGGCCGGATAATGCTGTTTCCATTTTACCAGAAACGGTTCAGACACAAACGCAAAACAACGCTGCAGAAGTACGGTTAAGATTTTATGCATATGACAGTAAGGGAAATCCCAAGTCCGTTGGCCAGGAGAATGGGATGGCAACCTGTTACATATGGGGCTATAACAGGCAGTTTCCTGTAGCAGAGATCAAAAATGCAGATTATGCTACTGTTGAAACTGTTCTCGGAGGGGCCACGGCTGTTTCCAGCTTTAGCGCCCAGGTAAGTCCAACGGATGCTGCAATAAATAGTTTTCTTGCACCACTTCGTTCTGATGCAAGGCTTAAAAACGCTCTTATCACTACTTACACCTATTCTCCGTTGTATGGCGTAAGTACTGTTACAGATCCGGGGGGTAGAACAAATACTTACGAGTATGATGGCTTTGGCAGGTTAAAGCTGATCAGGGACCAGAACGGCAAAATCCTGAAGCAATACGATTACCAGTATCAAAAACCTGTCACCCAATAGTTAACCCTGTAAACTCAGCAACATGCGAACATTTATAGCACCTATACTAAAATTAGCCGCAGGACTGGTACTGTTGGGAGGAAGTGAACGGGCATTTGCACAGAATGTGCCCAGCAGTAGCACCCGGCCCGCAGCAACGGCTGCCACCGTACCATCGGCCTATACCAATACTACTATCAACTATATCCGCACCTGGGAGCCCAGCATGCCATCATCTGACCCGGCAGCAGTCAGTGCATCTACGGATGTAAATGCAGTAAGGCAAAGCACCCAGTACTTCGATGGCCTGGGAAGGCCATTGCAAACCGTCAGTAAAGCCATTACCTCAGGCGCTAAAGACCTGGTAGTACCAGTTGTATATGACGCCTTTGGCCGTGAGCAATATAAGTACCTGCCTTATGTACCTAAAACCGGCAATACCAACGACGGTAAGTTTAAAACCGATCCCTTTAACGGGCAAAAAGCTTTTTACCAGGATGGTACTTTAGCGCCAGGCGCCGCGGGAGAAAGCATCTACTATGGGCAAACAGAGTACGAAGCATCACCACTGAACCGTGTGCTGAAAACCTATGCACCAGGCAACAGCTGGGCAAAGGAAGGCGGCAATCACCCGGTAACCATGCAGTATGAAATAAATACGACCGCAGATGGTGTTCGTATATGGGACATCTCTACAGGTACCATTCCAACGAGTGCCGCAGGCCAGGCATATGCCGCAGGAACGCTGTATAAGAATATTACAAAAGATGAAAGAGGCTTGCGGGTAGTGGAGTTCAAAGACAAGGAAGACAGGGTAGTGCTCAAAAGGGTAGAGCTGACCGCTGGTGCTGCAGACGGCCATAATGGCTGGTTGTGCACTTATTATGTGTATGACGACCTGGGCAACCTGCGGTTTGTAATACCTCCCAAAGCAGTAGGTTTGATCACGGGTACCTGGGTAATCTCCCAGGCAATTGCCGATGAGTTGTGCTTCCAGTACCAGTACGATGGCCGTAACCGCATGATCGTAAAAAAAGTGCCGGGAGCTGCTACAGTGGAAATGGTGTACGATGTACGTGACCGCCTGGTGTTCACCCGGGATGGTAACCTGAAGGGCAAAAACCAGTGGCTGGTTACTTTCTATGATGGACAAAACCGCCCCACCATAACGGCATTGTATAATTCATCGGCCAGCCGTGATGCCTTGCAAACCAGCATGAACACCGCTACCAGCAACACCCAGAGCATCAGCTATACTTTTCCCGGTGTGGCAGACATGGTAGTGGCTAACCATGATGGCCGGCCGGAATATGAGGCCACTAACAGTATCACCTTTGAAGATGGCTTTGACTCCGGTACCGGTGAAATGCTGGCAGAGATCAATCCATCCGCCAATCAGGGAATTGCCAATATCACGGTCACCAACCCGCTGCCCAATATCCCTTCCAGTGCATTAACGCCGCTTACCTATACCTTTTATGATGACTACAGCTTTACCGGTAAGCAGGATCCGGTTAACGATTTTTTGAAACCGCAATACAGTGGTAGTCCCTATGCAGAAGTAATCACCAGCACCAGTAACATGACTCAAGGGCTGGTAACCGGTACCAAAGTAAGGGTGCTGGGTACCGACCAGTGGCTCACTACTACCATTTACTATACAGACAAAGGCCGTACGCTGCAAATCATTGCCGACAATGTAAGCGGTGGCAGAGATGTAGTAACCAGCCTGTATGACTTTAGCGGAAAACTGCTCAGCACCTATCTGCGCCATAATAATCCCCGCAGCGGAGTCACGCCGCAAACCACTGTGATGACACAGCTGCTGTATGATGCTGCCGGCAGGTTGAAAACAATTAAGAAACAGCTCAATGATGCCGGCACTGTCAAAACCATTGCGGAAAACACCTATGACGAGCTGGGACAGCTAAAAACAAAAAGGCTGGGAGTTACCAGCACTACCAGCCAGCTGGAAACGTTGAACTATGAATACAACCTGCGTGGCTGGCTAAAGAGCATCAACAAAGGATTTGTAAGCACCGCCGGCAGCACCGGCAACTGGTTTGGCCAGGACCTGAGCTACGACTATGGTTATACCACCAACCAGTACAACGGCAATATAGCCGGTATAAAATGGAAAAGCAGGAGCAATGGCATCCAGCGTTCCTATGGATATAATTACGATAATGCTAATCGCTTAACAGTCGCAGATTACACACAACAGAACAGCGGCAGCACCAGCTGGACAAGGGACCAAATGGACTTCTCCGTCAGCAACCTGGCTTATGATGCCAATGGCAACATCAGCTCCATGACGCAGAAGGGCATGGTAGGCACTGCCATCAGTACCATTGATCAGCTAAGCTATACCTACCAGGCTAACAGCAACAAGCTGCTGTCGGTAGCAGACCCGAGCAACACTACCACGGCCAAACTGGGCGACTTTATCAATGGTAATGCCACAGGTGATGATTATGCTTACGATGTGAATGGTAACCTTACCAAAGACCTGAATAAAAGCATCAGTGCTATTACCTATAACCACCTGAACCTGCCGGAGAGTATAACCATCACCGGTAAGGGCAGCATTCAGTATAAATATGATGCCGCTGGCAATAAGCTGCAGAAGATCGTTACAGATAATACGGTTACTCCTGCAAAGGTAACCACCACTACCTACATCAGCGGCTTTGTGTACGAGAACGACATCCTGCAGTTCCTGGGTCATGAGGAAGGTCGCATACGTACGGTGTTTAAAACCGGCAGCCCTGTATCATATGTGTATGATTACTTCCTGAAAGATCACCTGGGCAACGTCAGAACCGTGCTGACAGAGCAAACAGACTTCAGCATGTACACGGCCACCATGGAAACCGAAAGCGCGGCAACAGAAACTGCATTATTCAGCAACCTGGATGAAACCCGTACTGCCAAACCAGTAGGCTACCCACAGGATGAGGCGGCGTCTGAAAATAAAAATGTAGCTAAACTGAATGCCAAAGACGGTGGCAAAAAGATCGGCCCCTCTATTGTGCTGCGCGTAATGGCCGGTGATACGATCCAGATCGGCGCCCGGGCATTTTACAAGTCAACAGGCCCTAAGAACAACAAAGCCGCCACCCCGGAAGACATGGTAGCTTCTCTGCTGCAGGCCTTTGGTGGCCAGGGCTCCCCAGATGCATCTCATGCCGCCCGGCAGGCAGAGAACCTGGGGCCTTTCCGGAACTTCAACAGCAATGATTACCAACGCTTAAAGGAAAAGAACCTCGACGAGAACCGGGAAGATAAACCAAAAGCCTACTTGAACTTTGCATTATTCGACGATCAGTTTAACTTAGTGGAAGATAACAGCGGCGTACGGCAGGTAAAAGGCGAGCCGGACCAGCTGCAAACCCTGGCGGTAGATAAGATGGTGGTTGCCAAGAGTGGGTTTTTGTACGTGTACACCAGCAATGAAACCGCGCAGGATGTGTTCTTTGATAATTTGACGGTGCAGGACATTAATGGACCGCTGCTGGAGGAAACGCATTATTATCCGTTTGGGTTGACGATGAGTGGGATCTCCTCCAATGCGCTGAAAGGCACGAATTACCCCGAGAACCGTATGAAATACAATGGGAAGGAGTTGCAAAATAAGGAGTTCGGGGATGGTAGTGGATTGGAGTGGTATGACTATGGAGCGAGGTTTTATGATCAGCAAATAGGGCGGTGGCACGTTAAGGATCCTCATGGTGAGCAGTATTTGAATATCTCTACTTATACCTATGTCGCAAATAACTCGATTAATGCTATTGATCCTAATGGTATGGACACGCATTTGTCCGGTAAAGCTGCTCAAGATTTTTTCGGGGATCTGCAAAGGAATGGAAATTCATCAAGCATAGATGACCTGGATAATCGTGCACAATATTTAATAGGTCAATATGGTGGTGAGAATAATGCAAATTTTACTATTAGGGGTATGTTGCCAGTTTGGGAATCAATAACACCAGCTATATATCATCATACTTTAGAAGCGCAAACTGTAGAGAGTTATCCTAACATATTAAGGAAAGACGATCCGCGCTTTACTGAGGCCAAAAGAGCCCAAGCATTAATGGGATGGAATAAAAGTCCTTATATAAAGCGAACAAGGGGTTTTTCAGTAGATGAATATCCGCTTGCATCTTCAATGGAGGGAGGGTTTTACATGGGTAGGTTCCCTTCGACAGCGCAAGTCCCTATCGAAGAACAACTGGTTCAATCGATCCAGGTAAATAGGTTAATGGCGGTGCTCAATATTGGAGATAAATACATTGTAGTGCCGAAGAACAGTAAAGATGCCCCCGGATTAACTCAACCCGCTTTCTTTATTTCTAGACCAGATGGCTCATGGGACCCATCTTCAACGTTGGTTACAAAAATGAGCCCTCTTTATAATCCTGATTATAAACCGGTTCCTTCTTTTCCTATATTATTGCCAGCAGGGGTTTCTGTAACGGAAGCCTTGTTGGGTGTTCTGGAAGGATTATTGATATTGTAAATATATATATATGTATGAAAAAAATCGACTAGTTGTTCTGCTGGAACAGTTATTGACGACTTTAAAGAGCATAAATTCCCCATTAGTAGAATTGCTACAGCCGGGAATTGATCGTAACCATGTAGATGAACTATTGGGTAGGAATGAAATCGACATAGCACTGGCGGAAGAAGTCTATACATTATATGGATGGCGAAATGGGGCGTCTAGTCATGAATTACATGGGAATATTGAATTGTTTGGAGGAGGTATTTTCTTTCCCTTACAACTTGGCTTAGAAAGTTATGAATATTACGCCATCCAAAAAAATCATTGGCCTAAAGGCTTGTTTCCTCTGTTTGAAACAGGAGGTGGAGAGTATTATCTTATAGACTGTCGGGAAGATGCCGTATCATATGGAATGCTATACTTTTTTTCATATGCCAATCCTTACATAAATGGGATTATAACTTACTGTGATTCACTAGAAAATCTTATAAAGGCAACAATCGAATGTTATAATAAACATCTTTATCCTAAAAGCTTTGAGCCCGAAAGAACATTGATGTATGCTAAGGAAGAAGCTGAAGCAAACGTTTTTAAAGTTTATAACCCCAAGTCGGAATATTGGAGGCAATGGTAACTTGCGACCCCGGTAATTTTTTGTGGGAGTTATACTCTTAGAGGCTCCTCTGGGATTAAGCGGTTGGGCGGAGCTACCTTTGTAGTAGATTAAGGAAAGGATTGAAAAAGTTAGTGAACTTAAAAATAGATAGCGGATAGCTATGCATACCTTGGACGCAATGAGCAGGACGTAACAGCGGCCGCTCCCCAGTGGCAGGCCACTGATATTCCCGAAAGTATGCGCAGTTAACAGTAATTATGTGTAATAATTCCGATTTGATCTAACAGTTGAGTTAAAATACCAAGTAGCTGGCGGCATATTGTCCCAGCTGCTTTTCATTTGCGAAAGTTGATGCTTTTCATTTGCGAAAGTTGAGATTTCTTTGAAAGTTGCACCCTGTAGGCAAGAACCGGCGCCTGGTAGCAGTATGGTAAAATATGAGCTGCTAAGCCTGGCTCTGTTCACAGTTACAGCGTATAGGCAAAGCCCCCAAAATTCCCCCCCTGTAAGTTTTCCTCCCTTTTCCCTACTAACTTTATAACCACGCATTCAAAAACAATGGATGAAACCCGGTTTATACAGCTTATCAGCGATCACCAGGGCATTATACACAAGATATGCCGCCTGTACCGCGACACCGCCCACGACCGCGAAGACCTTTTCCAGGAAATCGTCTTCCAGCTGTGGAAATCCGCGCCTGCATTCCAGGGCCGGTCAAAGTTCAGCTCCTGGATATACCGCATTGCGCTGAACACGGCTATTACAGCTTTCCGCAAAAAAGCGCCGGATATACGGTATATGCCTGTATTGTCCGACCGCCCCGATGAACCAGGTGGAGATGAAGCAGCAGAACAGCTATGGGCCGCATTAAAGCAGCTGAATGATGCCGACAAGGCGCTCATTACCCTTTACCTCGAAGATCTGAGCTACAGGGAAATCGCGGCAATTACCGGCATCACTGAAAATAATGTAGGCGTAAAGCTGAACCGGGTTAAAAGTAAAATTCAACAATTGTTAAAAAGATAAACAATGGAACACGATCCTTTAAAAGCTGCCTGGCAGGAACATGGCAGCGCCGCAAAAAGCAATATAGAGCTGCGGCAGATGTTACAGGAAGGAAAGCATCCGGTGTTAAAACGCATTCGCCGGCAAATGATAGTGGAGGCGCTGGCCTTTACCGCCTTTCTTTGTGTGTATTATAATGCGTTTGATGGCAACCGTAAGCCGATGGCGGCAAATGTGCTGCTGGTAACTGCCATGTTGCTGGCCGTTGTACATAGCATAATCAGCTATTGGTTTACTAAACGTTACGGCAGGGGAAACAATCTCCAACAATCGTTGTATGCGCAACTTTCGGGGATAAAGATACAGGCGGTACTGTCCGTTGCCACCCGGGTGCTGATGGCGGTTTGCCTGCTGCTGTTCTTTACATCCGTGATCCACTTCACTGTAACCAAATACTGGCTGTTGGGCGGCATTGTTGTCATTTTCCTGGGGCAGATGGTCTTGCTTGGCAAAATGTGGGCAATGCGTGTACGGCAATTAAAGGCCACCATTAGCAGCCTGTTCTCCTGAAGGCCGGCCAATACCGGAATACGGGTCCTGGCCTTTCGCGGTTTTCCTGGGAAATAACTGTTTTTCTAAAGACGAAGACGTTTTCCTAAAAGCGTATCCGCTTTTCCAGGAGGATAATATTGAAGCGCTGCATATGCTGATACATACCGGCTATACGCTTTCTTTTCAACAGGTAACCGCTGTTATTCCCTGGCTCCCGGCCTGTACGCGGCTTTCGTCCTTTTGTTTGTTAACCTCACCTCCAGGCGGCCCTCCGGGGTAATGTACATCCGCGCGTTAGCGGGTAACGCAATGTGGATATTGTTTGCAGAAAGATGCCGGGCGCTGACAACAATTTTCTGCGTACCCCGCTGCCGGATGCTGGCAGTAGCTTTCCGCGTGCATTGTTGCCGTACTGGATAACGCGCCGGTGTTGTACAGATCGTTTTTAATGGAGCTGCTGTGCAATGCTCGTTTATTTCGCGTGACGATGCTCCGCCAGTGTTTTTTACCGGCGCAGCCTCTACTGACAGGCCGTTTTCAGCAACAACCGCTGTAGTCAGCCCGCAACGTACCTGCAGCTTTTCATGAATAACATCTACACTCACGCCCTGCTTCAGCAGCAGCAGCGCCTCCCCGGTCATTGCATGGAATAGCGCCACTCCTTTCCTGGCCTTGGGCAGCTGCCGGTACACTGCAGAAGCCAGCCGCGATGCCTGGGCCATCAGGTCTGCATATACCCGGGTGAGCGCAAAGGCCGGGTCTTTCTTTACGCGCTTCCTGCTCAACGAGCTTTTACGGCGATACAAATATTCGCCATCCATTTTATAATAACAAATACCATCGATAGTGCCGGTTATATACACCGGGCCGGTTTGCCTGGGCATAAAAATATTGTTTGAAAGATGAAAAATATGGTTTCCCGCCGAAGGTAAATGAACACGTAAAATCACCCAAACAAAGTGACCGTTTAAGCTGAAAATGAACAGAATGAATAGGGAGGAATACAGAAAATTGATCTATATCAATTGAGCTGGATGGCGCAGCGGCTCCCGGTGTTCAGGCCATACCTGCGAAGCTGCTGCGCAACTGGTATTAAAAGCGTGTGTTATTAGGGGTAAAGGCGTATGCAACTCCTGGTAAAAGCGTGTGAAACAGCTTTTGTTTTATCTAATACCGTGAAACAGGGTGCATTTTTCAACCACATCAGGGAAACACCCTGGCTGGTTATCCTTACAGATGAAACAAGATGCCTTCTCAACCAATCGGCCCGCCGCCGCATTCCCTTTTATTTTCCACCTCCTCATCTCACCAGCGTAACCGCTCCCGTTCTCGTAACCCCTTCCCCTTTACTATTAGTATACCGCGCTATCCATACATATGTGCCGGCAACCTGGGGCCGGTCTTTGAAATAACCATCC
>NZ_DASTRI010000179.1:0-54187 GCF_035761305.1 Chitinophaga sp.
AGTTTCCCAAAAGGCTTACCGCCATTAACATGGAGAAGCTACAATTATTATATGAGCAGATGATTGCCGATGATGAGCTGATGCAGGAGCTGGAAAGCATTATCCACTATGCCATGCGGAAAATGAACCGGACCATTAAAGACGGTACGGAGATCTACGAAATGGTGGAAGGCAGCTTGAACATTGCGCCGGTTGGCCTTATTCCGCTTGATACCCAGGAAGGCTACCTGTTCCTGTCCGACGGGCGCCACCGCGAAACCCTGGTGTATGAATACCGCCTTACCATATTTGAACGGCATGATGAAAAGTACCGGGGCATTCATACGCAGTATATCGACGCTTACCAGCGCGACCTGGTACACTCCTGCGAGCATATAAAAACCATCCTGATACGCCAGCGTAAAAAGCTGCCTAACCCTGCGGTGTACCGGGTAGATACGGAGCTTACGTTTCCCTTAAATGAAACGCTGCTGCCCATTGCCAAACGGTGTTTGGTGAAATACATTACCACTAATGCAGCTTAACGGTTACGAGCAGCGTAAACATCCGGGGCAGTCATCTGCACATCTGCATATTTGCACATCCGCACATCACCGCAGCTCCGGCGCGCTGCTGCCGTCATCAAATACAATTTCCAGCGTATGGTCCTGTAAAAAGGGCTGGTAATACCGGGTAATGATCTTTTTGATCTTGTCTTTGGATTGTTGCAGGTAAATGGCGTTGCCGGCCAGCTGCTCCCGGGAGGTCTGGTACAGCTTTTTCTGCACGGCGGTGTAGGTTTCATCATCCTGTGTAAGCAGCCAGCCTTTGCGGTTAGCGGTTTCCATTTTGTTTACCTTTAGCTCATAGCTCAGGAGGTGGGGAGCAGGCAGCTGCACGGTAATTTTTTTATCAGTAACGGACACACGGAAATTTTTTTCGTTCACATCTACCCCGTATTTAGCCAGGTAAGGAATAGATACCCAGATGGTATTTTCGAGGAACAGCTTTTTGAAGTTATCGGCCCAGCCGCCATCATGCTCCAGGTTGCTGCGTTTAATGCTGGCCACACCCTGTACTTCCAGGCTGGCCAGCTCGGCTATTTCCCTTACCATGGTGCTGTTGCTTAGCACCTGCTGGCTAACGGAGCGGCTGCCAAACTGCTTGCCCAGCCAGAATACCAGCAGTACGATAAGTGCAAAGCCCAGGAAGTATAAAAATCGTTTCATGAATGAATTACGAATTACGAATTACGAATTTGATTGTTAAGAACAAGGTATAAATTACAATTTTTTTAATTATGATCCCGCAAAGGCATGGCATGCATTCGCAGTAATTACGGACAGCGCTATTGTACAAAATTTTCGCATACCATTACAAGCCTACATGCCACACTGCCCTGCAGCCTCATTTTCCCCATTCGTAATTATGCGCTTCATAATAATTTTCAATGGTGCTTATGCACCGCTTTGCGGGGGCGTAATTGATTAATTCGTAATTGACTTACTCCAGCCGCGTTAGCGCAAGGATTAAGTCCTTATGCTGGGGGTACAGCGCCTGCAGCTTCCTGCGCCGGGCCAGCTCAAAATCCTCAAAATCAAAGCCTGGAGCCACTGTACAGCCTACCAGGGCAAAACCGGCGCCGGCATCCATGCGGGAGGCAAACCAGTTACCGGCAGTGATCACTACCTGCAGCTGTTCGCCCATGTGCAGGTTGCGGCCCAGCCTGTGTACCGTTAACCGGCCGCCGGTATCAATTTCGTATATACTTAACGGTTCGCCGTCGTAAAAATGCCAGATCTCATCGGCCATAATACGGTGAAAGGCCGAGAACTGGCCTGCTTCCAGTAAAAAGTAAATGCAGGTGGCGGCGTTACGGTTGCCTTTCATGCCAGGCGGCAGGGTTGACTTATGCAATATCCAGGAGGAGCGGTAAGTTTCACGGAAGGCGCCTCCTTCCACATGTGGTTGCAGCTGCAGGTGCTCCCGCCAATATTCGGCGGTTTTAAGGGTGGTAATCATCGGGTAATGGTTTTTCCTGTATCGGTTGCTTCGTTTATGAACGGATAGTTATTCATGTTTGGTAAGCCTGGTACACTTCCATAAATCTTTCCGGGTGCGGCAGCGGGGTAAAGCCATACTGCGCATACAACTGGTGGGCGTCGGCTGTAGCCAGCAGCCACCTTCTTAATCCCTGCAGTCCCGGGTGCGCCCGCATGGTTTGCACCAGCCATTTGGAAAGTCCCTGCCGGCGGCAGGCCGGTAAAATAAATACATCGGCTACCCAGGCAAAGGTAGCGTAATCCGTTACCACCCGTGCAAACCCTACCTGCTGCTGTTGTTCAAAAACGCCAAAGCACAGGGAATGTTGTATGGACCGTTCCACCGTTTGCCGGGGTATGCCTTTGGCCCAGTACGACTCGTTGCTAAGGAAATGATGTATCAGGTTTATGTTCAGCCTTTCAGGATCCGTGCTGATCGTATATACTCCCTTCTGTACTTGCAGGATTTCCATTCGCCAAATATTTGGGTTACAAAATAATAAACATCGGGAAAAGGAAGGGGGTATAAAAGCAAAAGGTAAAAAGTGAAAGGGGGACGCCGCCTTTTACTTTTTACCCTTTTGTGGATGATATATCGCTTACGCTACTGCAATACCGGTATTATGCACCGGCATTTGCGCTACTGCAGCGGTATTGTTGTTACTACCTAAAGTGCTGAAGAAAGAAGGCGTTTGCCCGTTAAAATACACATAATCCTGCTTCAGTACGGCTTCATTATAATACTGGGGGCCGGTTGCGGCGGCCGGTTGCCATTGCGGTGTGTTTACCTGCTGCAGCAGCTGCATGGCCTTTTTAAAGCGCAGCATGCGGGCATACAGTTTGGGCGGCAAACCTACCACTTCCAGGAACAGCCTTTCCAGGGTGGGCTTTGACAGCCGGAAACGGGCTGCCAGGTAAGCTATGTTCACATGACCGTCTTTTTCCTGCAGGTAGTTGGCTACCTGCTCAACCTCCTGCCTGTTGTAAGCCTGGTGCTGCATGGCATTGGCCAGGGCAGCGTCCAGCAGGGCCGGCAGCTGTGCGCTGTCTGTATCGGCCAGCTGTGTGGCCAGTGCCTGCCAGTTGGTATCGGGCAGCTTGGCCAGGTCGCGGTAATAGTTGCTGATAGCGTGCATGTTAATGCCCAGCATACGATAGCTGCCATAGGCATTCAGGTGCACCACTACCGCTTTTACCGGGCCTTTTACCTTTAGCTGGCTGGAGCAGGTGAAGTGCCCCACCACCGACATTTGCGGCAAAGTAAAAGCTGCATGCTGGCAAGGCTGGCAGCTTACTTCTCCCTGTTGCAGGAATACCATATACTGATCACCTAATGACAACAGGTTTTGCGGTAAATTAATCACCCCTGTAGTATCATCGTGCCAGTAGTAATAATGCTTTACATAAGGATGTAAGTTGGCTGCAGGACGATAGATATGGAAGTTCATAGGAAAAAATTTCTAAAGGTTATAGGAACATCTATCTGATTACTCTCCCGGAAAACTCAAAAAACCGCTTGTTGATGTAAATATAGGCAAAATATATTATGCAATGACAATAAATAATATTAATCTTTTTTGATATTCAATACCAGGCGTTTAGAAAAGATGCAGCAGCAAATAGCGGGTGGCAATAGGTTTTTCAATATAAGTGCCGCTATTTGCTACCTAAAACGTTTATTATGGAATAATATTATTTATGGATTACTATTACTTGTGTTCCATCCCCAGTTTACCCCTTTTTCTGTAGCCGGCACCCCGTGCAGCAGCCATTGCGGCGCAGGCGCTCCTTTCAGGAAGTGGTCAAAGAACTGCTGTTCCCGGCGCTGTATGTCTTTCCGGTTCTGCCGGTGCACCAGGTTATGCGCTTCGTTATTATAGTTCAGCAGCCATACGGGTTTGCCCAGGCGGCGCAGGCCCGTAAACAGTTCAATACCCTGGTACCAGGGCACCGCCCCATCTGCATCATTGGCCATTATGGCCAGGGGAGTGGTAACATTGGGCAAATGAAACAACGGCGAGTTTTCAATGTACAGCTCCGGCTTTTCCCACAGGGTAGCGCCAATACGGCTTTGGGTATGCTCATACTGGAACTGCCGGTTCATGCCGCTTTCCCAGCGTATGCCGCCGTAAGCGCTGGTCATATTGGCTACAGGCGCGCCGGCCCAGGCAGCCTTGAACAAATGGGTTTGCGTAACCAGGTAAGCCACCTGGTAGCCGCCCCAGCTTTGTCCCTGTATGCCTATGTTGGCGCTGTCTACCCAGCTATGCTGCGCCAGTGCGCGGGCGCCGCTTATCACATAATTGCAGGCGCTTTTGCCAGGGTGCCCGTTCTCGTAAATAATGTCCGGCGCAAATACCAGGTAGCCCCTGCTTACAAAAAAGGGAATGTTCAGGCGTGAGGGCGTAGGCGCGGGCGGTTGGTAGTTGTACAACCCGTCCGACAGCTTTTCATAAAAATAAATAAGCAACGGGTAGCGCCTGGTGCTGTCAAAATCCTCCGGCTTGTACAGGATGCCTTCTGCCGGCTGCCCGTTATAGGCCGTCCATTTGAACAGGGTGGCAGTGCCCCAGTTATAGTTTTGCTGCTGCGGGTTTATATGGCTTAGCTGCACGGCATTTTCAAAAGAGGGCTTTTTGCCGGAAAGCGTGGCTGCGTATACATCCGGCGGCAGCTGGTAGCTGCTTTTGGTGAAAATATAGCTTTCGGCATGCTTTGCTTTTTCCGGCAGCAGGTAAGCATAAGGCCCCATAGCCAGCTGCTGCAGCGCGCCGTTCTTCAGCTGCAGGCGGTAAAAGCCGTTGTACTTGGTAGTTTCATTGAAGCTGGTGAGCAGCAGGTACTGGCCTTTTGTAAAAAAGCGTTCATCCTTATCCAGCTTCAGGTAGCGGAAGCGCGTTTTTTCCTGCCGTCCGGTACCATGGGTAAGGTTTACAGGCAACTGTTTTCCTGAAGGGTCCACCTGCCAGATGTCATAACGGTCATATATATACGCATATTTATCATCTTCCAGCCAGCCGGCTACACCGTAGGTGTCCGGCTCATCGGGGTGGTCATCTACCTCATCATACATGGCGGCAGGTATGTTTGCGGTTATGTTGCGTATGGCGCCGCTGTTTACCTGGAAGGCGAACCAGTGCCTGGCCGCACGGTCGTACCAGTACAGGTACTGCCCTTGGGGAGACATGTAAAAATCGCCGTCCAGTTTTTCCTTTACCAGGCGGCGGGCGCCGGTAGCGATGTTCAGCAGCCACGCGGTTTTCAGCGTACGGCCGGTCCATTGCATGGCAATTCGTTCGCCTTTATCCGTATAGCCCAGGGCGTTAGTGCTGTTACCCTCACCGGCCAGCACCACGGTTTCCAGGTTTCTGTCGCCCAGCTGCAACACCTTTTGCGTAGCGGGATCATATACCGCCTGGTAGCTTCTTTTCAGCTCCCGCTGCAGGTTCCGGAGCTGCATGGGCTGCAGGTAATCATCCTGGTAGTTCCAGATGTCTACCCTGGCTACTTCAAAATCAACCAGGCTGGTATCTTTCGGGGGGCGTACGGGCGCAGTGCCAAAGAACAGGCGCTGCCCGTTTTCGCTGAACATTATTTTGGCGCTGTCCGCCACGCTCCACCCGGCGGGCAGGCCGGCAGTGCGCCGGCTTACGGCAATAATGGCGCTGTCCTGCCCCGGTTTATAGTAGTATAGCTGGTAAATGCGCTGCAGCGCTTTGGCGCTGTCAGTTGTACCAACCCAGGCGGCCTGCTGCCCTTTATCATCAAAGGTCAGCAGCTTGCGTTCGCCATTGCCGCGGCTCAGTGTATCGGCCCGGCGGGCGGCTATATCCCACAGCAGCACTCCTGCCCTGGAAAGCGAATCATTTTTGGCAGTGGTAATTTCGGCCAACAGCTTGTTACCTGGTTTGCTTAACGCATAGTCCAGCACATGCTGCAGGGTATCTTCCTGTCCGCTGGCCAGGTGGCGTATAATAAGCGGCGTGCCGGCAGTGCTGTCTTTACTGTGCTGCGGCCTTTCCAGCAGGTAAGCCAGCACGCCGCTGCCTTTTTCGGGTGTTTTGAATGATTTTACCATGGGCGCTTTCCACAGCTGCCACTGCGCCAGGTTTACAATGCCCAGGGAATCTTTGGGCATTTCAGCGTTTTTTTTCTTTTTGATCTTTGCCTGCCGTAGCGCTTTAAACAGGGGTTCAATGGAAAAAATCACGTAGCCATTATCTGCCGTTATCACAGGCTTGCTGCCCCGCGGCACTTCCATGCTGCGGCGCGTTTTGTTATCATATATGCGCAGGCGGGCATCGCCTTCCTGCGGGGTTATGGTGTATACAATCCATTGCCCGTTATTGCTGATGGCTTTTGTGCCAATACTTTCCCAGCTGTCGTACACGCTGTGGTTCAAGGGCGGTTTAGATAGTGGTTGTTGCTGTGCATAGGTAACCAGCGACAGACCGGTTAGGGCTGCACCTATGATAGTAGTTCTCATAACAGCAAAATACTGGAAAACGCGCAGTGATGGAAACAGAAATGGAGGAATGGCTACCGCGGTCTTACCTTACTCGGGCCTTATCGGGTTGGCCGACAATTGTTTTTCCAGCCGGTGCTGGCGCAGCACCCGCATCATTTGCAGCAGCACCGACAGCATTATGCAAAGCAGGCCCACGTAAAAAGTCCACCCCAGGTATTTGTTTTCTTCAAACAGCAAAAAGGCCAGCAGTATGCTGTACACCGGCTCCAGGTTAAAGCAGAGGTTTACGGTAAAGGCAGATATTTTTTTGAGGGAACTTAAGTTAAGGGCATACAGCCATATGGTACAGGCCCAGGAAAGCGCCAGCAGGTAAAATGCATCCTGCCAGGAGGGCAGCAGGGAGGTAACCGGGGGAGTGGTTTGTGACAGGTATACCGGCAGCAGCAGCGTAATGAACAAAGTGCCTGCCATTACCTCATAAAACCCCAGGGTATAGGTATCAAAACGTTTTACCAGGCGCTTGTTAAACACCGTGAACAGCGCGGCAAAACCGGAAGATATAATGCCCAGTATAATACCGGTGCGGTACGATGTATTAAAGTGGAAAATAAGCAGTATGCCGCATAGTGTAAGCAGGCTTAATAACAGCTCTGCCGCATCAAACCGGCGGCGGTTAATAAGCGGGTCAAACAGGGCGGTAAATAAGCTGGTAAGTGAAAAGCATACTACACCTATTGATACGTTGGCGTATTTAATGCTGCCGTAAAAAAATACCCAGTGCAGGCCAATGATGGCGCCGTTGCTGCCAATGATCAGCACATCCCGGAAGGGAACTTTTTTGAGCATACCACGCCAAAGGAAAATAACAAGCAGGGTAACTGCGGTAATAAACAACCGGTACCAGGTAAGCAAGCCTTCGTTCAGGGAGATCAGCTTTCCCAGGATGCCGGTGAACCCGGCCAGGAAAACAGAGAGGTGCAGCTGCAGAAATGCTTTTTTCATTTATCGGGTGGTATGGCGGCGTTCATAACGCCGGAAAAGGCTTTGCGCCTGTATTTTCAGCACGCCCAGGATGCCTTCTTTCACAATACCTTTGCTCATTTTGGAGTAGCCCTCCCTGCGGTCGCGGAAGGTAATGGGTACCTCCTGCAGCTTAAAGCCCAGCTTCCAGGCGGTGAACTTCATTTCTATCTGGAAAGCATAGCCTACAAACTGTATGGCATCCAGGTTAATGGCTTCCAGCACGGCACGGCGGTAGCAAACAAAGCCTGCAGTGGCGTCCCGTACCGGCATCCAGGTAATAATGCCTACATAAATAGAGGCGCCGTAAGAGAGCACGGCACGATCCCAGGGCCAGTTTTCCGTACGGCCGCCTTTTACATAGCGGGATCCTACGGCCACATCCGCCCCGTTTTTTGCGCAGGCGTCGTACAGGCGCACCAGGTCTTTGGGATTATGGGAAAAGTCGGCATCCATTTCAAAAATATACTCATAACCCCTGGCTATGGCCCATTTAAAGCCATGAATGTAAGCAGTGCCCAGGCCCTGCTTGCCGCTTCTTTCTTCCAGGAAAAGTGTGGCGGGGTATTGCTGCTGCAGTTGCTTAACAATATTGCCGGTACCATCAGGTGAACCGTCGTCTATTATGAGTACATGAAAATCCTGCTGCAAGGAAAATACAGCGTCAATGATCTTTTGGATATTATCCTTTTCATTGTACGTAGGTATTATGACAAGCTTTTCCAATCAGCGAACAGCGTTTTTGTGGACTGCGAAAATAGTATAATCACGCCGCAAGATAGGGCGTTCCTGAAAAATATTACATTTTTTTTAACATCATACTATGATAAATTTCCGTCAGTTTCTGCTTGGTGTTCAGCGGAAAATCAGCCTTCATCATCCAGTCGTAGTACTGCGGTTCCATCTTCAGCACTTCCTTTACAGGGCGGCCTTTGTATTTGCCGAAGTTGAACACTTCTGTGCCGTTTTGCATGACCATACGGCGGGCAAAATCAATATACTCCTCTTCCTTGGTAAACTCTGCCAGCCCGTCCACATCGGACTGCAGGGTTTCATAGCGGTTCAGCTGCGCTTCCAGTATCTCAAAGGTGGCCAGCGCATCGGCTTCTGCGCTATGTGCATTTTCCAGCTGTTTATCGCAATAGAACTTATAGGCGGCGCTCAGGGTGCGCTTTTCCATAAGGTGAAAGATCTTCTGTACATCAATGAACCGGCGGTGCGATACATCAAATTCCAGCCCCGCGCGCAAAAACTCCTCTACCAGCATGGGTATATCAAAGCGGTTGGAGTTATACCCGGCAATATCGCAGTTATCCAGGAACTGGCGCAGCTCATTGGCCATTTGCTTAAAGGTATGGCAATCCTTTACATGATCGTCTGTAATACCATGAATAGCGGTGCTGGACGCGGGGATGGGGCATTCCGGGTTTACGCGTCTTACCTTGGACTGGGTAGATTTGTCCGGGAATACTTTTACAATGGCAATTTCGATAATGCGGTCTGTGGCTATGTTAGTGCCCGTAGTTTCCAGGTCAATAACAGCCAGGGGCCTTTTTAGTTGTAAAGTGGACATCTGAGAAATTTGATGATCTTAGTTTTATGAGTGTTTTGTAGTATGATGTAAGAAGTAAGATACTCACATTATGTGAATACTTATACCTCCTGTTGCTTATTGCTTACTTGCTGCTTTCCGCCGCTTACTGCAGGTATTTCGTCAACGAATGTACGTTCATTCCTTCATAATCGCCGGAGCTCATCATCAGCAGGTTGGTTTCCCTGTACTGTTGTGCATCCAGGAAAGCCTCCAGCTGTGCGCGCTGGTTGAATACATGCAGGTTTTGGCGGCCAAAGCCTGCTGCTATCTGATCCGGCTGCAGCGCGGGCATGCGTTTGATTTCCAGGGCATGCCGGCTGTAAAATACAACGGCTTCGTCGGCTGCATCCATGGCGCCCTGGTACTGGTTTAAGAAGCCGGCATTCAGGCTGCTGTAGGTATGCAGCTCCAGCACGGCTATCAGCCTCCGGTTGGGGTACTGGTGCTTCAGCGCCTGTATGGTAGCCTTTACTTTAGAGGGGGCATGGGCAAAGTCGCGGTAAATGGCGCACTGCTCATTTTTACCTACCAGCTCCAGCCTTTTTGCAGCACCTTTAAAAGTGGCAATAGACGGTAAAAAGGCATCATCGTCAATACCCAGCTCATTGCATACCAGGCGGGCGGCGTGCAGGTTCAGCAGGTTGTGCTCTCCAAACACCTGCAGGTCTGCAAAGCCTTCCTCAAAGTATACGCGGGTTACGCCGTTGCGGATCATGTGAATGGGCAGGGTGTAAGGCACCAGCTTCAGGTGGCGGCCTTCCCTGGCTACCAGGCCGCCCAGCATCTCATCTGTACTGTTGTAGATGAGGGTATGGCCGGCTTCCATTTGCCGGATGAAAATGGCAAACTGTTCCAGGTAAATATCAAAAGTGGGGAATACGTTAATGTGGTCCCAGGCAATACCGCTTAATACCGCTATATGCGGGTGCAGGAAGTGGAACTTGGGCCGCTTTTCTATTACCGAAGCCGGGTATTCATCGCCTTCACATACGATGAGCGGCGCATCCGTAATATTCACCGACTGGGCAAAGCCCTCCAGGCGGGCGCCTACCAGGTAGTCAAACTCTTTTTGCTGTGCCTGCAGCACGTGCATGATCATGGCGGTGATGGTGGTTTTACCATGGCTGCCGCCTATTACCACCCGCTTTTTCTGCAGGCTTTCCTGGTAAATATATTCCGGGAAGGAATATATTTTAAGGCCCAGCTCCTGCGCGCGCTGCAGCTCGGGGTTATCGGCGCGGGCATGCATACCCAGTATTACAGCGTCCAGGTCGGGGGTAATGCGGGCTGCATCCCAGCCCATAGATCCCGGTAAAATCCCTACCTTTGCCAGGTTGCCGAGTGCCGGTTCAAAAATTTCATCGTCGCTGCCTGTTACCTGGTAGCCTTTATGGTGCAATGCAATGGCCAGCTGATGCATAACGCTGCCGCCAATAGCAATAAAGTGAACTTTCATAATCGGACAGTAGGAGTTTGGAAACAGGATTTATTCACTGTGTAATGACAATCAGGTTTAAATCACTGCGCACACATCTTGTTGTTTTTTTTAATATATTTTTTATATTTGCAAAGTAACGTCACAAAGGACGATTAAAAAAGATTTTATACGCTTTCCCTATGATTTTTCGTTTATTCAATAAATTTCCCACCATGAGATTTCATGCTAAATTGTTGGGCGTTGCCGGCCTTATTGGTATCTTTGCAATTTTATTTTCTTCGTGTGCAACGCATCAAAAGCTTGGGTGCCCGATGAAAATATCCAAGACGGCGCCGGCACAAAAAAGTAAGGAGTGTTAAGAAAATGAACTGGAAAACGCTTGACAGCGCATCACAACTAGAACAAATTAAAGCAGCATCGGCACAGCAGCCGGTGGTAATTTTTAAGCACAGCACCCGCTGTGCCATCAGTGCAATGGTAAAGTCCCGGCTGGAACGGGCCGAAGCCCCCGGAAATGTGGACTTTTACTACCTGGATCTGATCAGACATCGCGATATTTCCAACAAGATTGCAACCGACTATGCCGTGGAGCATGAATCACCCCAGGTATTGTTGATCCGTAACGGGGAATGTGTGTATGACGAAAGCCATAACGGCATTTCAATGGATGAGCTCAGGGACGTAATATAATTGCAGATTACGGCCGCGCTAAAAGGGGCAATACCTGTTCCGCTTTGCAGGAAGCGCCGGGCTGCCTCCAGGTGAGCATATTGCAACTTTAGAGGTAGAATAATCTTTACAGGCATTCATGTGTGCTGCTATAGTGTAGTGTGCATGAATGCTTTTTTATTGAGCAGGGAATAGCTTTGCTGCCCGCTGCTATTTAATACCGGCGTTCGTATGCTTTTGTACCCATGAAAGGTTTATCCCCGCCGCCGGAATAGCATCAATCGTTTGTGGTCTTTTTTATACTAGCGTTTAGTTGATCCATAACGGCTTCCGGCGTTATTGCGGGGCCAAAATAATACAGCAGCTTACCCGATGCGCTTACCAGGTATTTGCTGAAATTCCATTCCGGGGCCTGGCTGTTCCAGCCGTTTGCCTGCGCATCGGACAGCCAGCGGAACACCTGGTTCTGCTGCGGCCCTTTTACCACGCTGCTTTTGGCCGCCAGCATAAAAGTAACTCCATAATTAACCTGGCAAAACGCGGCAATCTCCTGGTCCGAACCCTTTTCCTGCTGCTGGAAATCATTAGCCGGGAAGCCGATGATCACCAGCTCAGGATGTTGTTCCTGCAGCTTTTGCAATTGGGCATACTGCCCGGTAAAACCGCAGTCTGATGCGGTGTTCACCAGCAACAGCGTTTTGCCATTAAATTGCTTCATAGGCACTACATCGCCCCGGTTATTTACGATGGTAAGTGATGTAAAGGGCACTGATGGGTGTTTGCCGGCTTTGTTGAACAATATCTTATTTCTGCTGCCAAACAAACGGGAGAGGCGCATGAAGAGCGGGTATATTTTTTTCAGGAAAGATTGTCTGCCTGTCATAATAAGGTGTTTATGGCCGGTGATGCTTGTCTAATGTTCAAATTTCCTAGTTTTGCGCTATATATACAAAAGAATGAAGCATCGTATAGTAGTAGCTGTTACCGGCGCCAGCGGCTCCATTTATGCCCGTCAGCTGCTGCACAAGCTGCAGGCGGCCGCAGCGCAGGTAGATACCGTGGCGGTGGTGATGACGGAGAATGCCAAAACCGTATGGGAAACAGAGCTGGGGGATAAAGGATATGCGCAGCTGCCTTTTCGCTTTTACACCCAGCAGGATTTTCATGCACCTTTTGCCAGCGGTTCCGGGCGATTTAACACGGTGATCATTTGTCCCTGCTCCATGGGAACGCTGGGCCGCATTGCTACCGGCGTTTCCAACGACCTTATTACCCGTGCGGCGGATGTAGTGCTGAAAGAACGCCGCAAGCTGATATGCGTAGTGCGGGAAACCCCTTATAACCTGGTGCACCTGCGCAATATGGTAACCTTAACAGAGGCCGGCGGCATCATTTGCCCGGCCACCCCCTCTTTTTACAGCCGGCCTTCCACGCTGGAAGCCGTAGCCGCTACTGTTACCGACCGTGTGCTGGACCTGGCCGGCATTGAGCAGCAAACGTACAGGTGGGGAGGCGGGGAGTAATTCATTATTAAGTAATTCGTATTTGACATATGCGTATAGTTATCATCAACGGGCCTAACCTGAACCTGCTTGGAAAGCGGGAGCCTGGTATTTACGGCAGCGAAAGTTTTGAAGCTTATTTTACCACTTTGCAGGCGCAGTACCCTGCGGTGGAGTTTAATTATTTCCAGAGCAATGTAGAGGGCGAGATCATTAACCAGCTGCATGCGGAGGGCTTTAGCGCCGACGGTATTCTGCTTAACGCCGGCGGCTATACGCATACTTCTGTAGCCATACGCGATGCCATTGCAGCTATTAAAACGCCGGTTATTGAAGTGCACATCAGCAACGTATATGCCCGGGAAGAGTTCCGCCATACCTCAATGATAGCGCCTAAATGCGTGGGCAGCATTTGTGGCCTGGGCATGAAAGGCTACAGGCTGGGAGTAGAATATTTTTTACAGCAGTAATAACTGCCATGTATAAACGTAAAGAGCGCCCGTACAGGCGCTCTTTTGTTATTTGTACTTTTAGTCATGACGGTTTTAACAGGCAGCAGCTGTTTCTTTTTCATCTTTGAAGGCTTCGCGGGGTTTTAATCCCAGCAGCTGAAACATCAGGTTGTCCTCTTCAAAAGACGGGTTTTTGGTGGTCAGCAGCTTTTCGCCGGTAAAGATGGAGTTGGCGCCTGCCATAAAGCACAGGGCCTGCTCTGAAATGCTCATTTCCGCACGGCCGGCGCTCAGGCGTACCATGGCGCCCGGCATCAGGATGCGGGTGGTGGCAATCATGCGCACCATATCCCAGAATTCTACTTTAGGCATATGCTCCAGCGGCGTGCCTTTTATGCGGGTAAGCGCATTAATAGGCACAGACTCGGGGTGCTGAGGAAGATTGCTGAGGGTGTGCAGCATTTTTATGCGGTCTTCATGGCTTTCACCCAGGCCTATAATACCGCCGCAGCATACGCTTACGCCGGCCTTGCGCACGTTATCCAGCGTTTCCAGGCGGTCGTCGTAGGTGCGGGTGGTAATGATCTCGCCGTAATATTCATCGGAAGTATCAAGGTTATGGTTGTAGGCATATAAGCCGGCATCGGCCAGTTTCTTCGCCTGCTCTTCGGTAAGCATGCCCAGTGTGCAGCATACTTCCATACCCAGCTCGTTTACGCCTTTTACCATATCCAGCACCCGGTCAAAGTCGCGGTTATCGCGTACTTCGCGCCAGGCGGCGCCCATGCAAAAGCGGGTAGAGCCGGCATCTTTTGCCTTGCGGGCATATTCCAGCACGGTATCTTTCTGCAGCAGGCCATGCACTTTAATATCAGTCTGGTAACGGGCTGCCTGCGGGCAATAGGCGCAGTCCTCGGTACAGCCGCCGGTTTTAATAGACAGCAGCGTACAAACCTGTACTTCTGCCGTGTCCTGGTACTGGCGGTGAATGCTGGCAGCGCGGAACACCAGTTCCAGCAGCGGTGTATTATAGATAGCTTTTATTTCTTCAATGGTCCAATCATGGCGAATCTGCACATCTTGCATAAGTATATTATTTAATAGGAAGCAAACGTACGGAAAAAAAGCTAAAAGCTCAAAGTATAAAGCCTAAAGCACTGAAAGTCATACGGCGGCATTCCACGTTAAGCATTCAGTTTCCCTTTACAAATACCTGAAATTCGTCTTGGGCGTAATATTCAGCAGCGTATGGTAAATAAGCATGATAGTGTTCTCAATATCCTCCTTCTTCACCATTTCTACTGTAGTATGCATATACCGCAGCGGCAGGCTGATAAGCGCTGAGGGCGTGCCGTCATTGGAGTAGGCAAAGGCGTCTGTATCTGTGCCGGTGCTGCGGCTTACCGCGTGGCGCTGGAACGGAATGTCGTGCTTCTCCGCGGTTTTTATGATCAGGTCACGGAGAATGTTGTGCACGGCAGGGCCGTAGGTAATGCTGGGGCCATTGCCGCAGCGGATCTCACCTTCTACATTCTTGTTGATCATAGGAGTGGTGGAGTCGTGCGTTACATCCGTAATAATGGCCACATTGGGCTTAATGCGTTTGGCGATCATTTCTGCGCCCCGCAGCCCAACCTCTTCCTGCACGGCATTTACAATGTACAGGCCAAAGGGCAGCTGCTGTTTGTTCTCTTTCAGCAGGCGGGCCACTTCCGCTATCATAAAGCCGCCAATGCGGTTGTCAATGGCGCGGCATATCAGGTAATTATAGTTCAGCTCTTCAAAGCCGTCTTCAAAAGTTATTACGCAGCCTACGTGAATGCCCAGGTCTTCCACCTCTTTTTTACTGCGGGCGCCGCAATCCAGGAAAATGTTATCCACTTTAGGCTGTGGTTCTTTATCCGGGTTGCGGTTGCGGGTGTGGATGGCCGGCCAGCCGAATACCGCTTTTACAATGCCTTTTTCCGTATGTATGTTCACCCGTTTAGAGGGCGCTATCTGCTGATCAGAGCCGCCGTTGCGGATCACGTAAATCAAACCTTCTGCGGAAATATAGTTTACAAACCACGAGATCTCGTCTGCATGTGCTTCTATTACTACTTTAAAGGGAGCATCCGGGTTAATGATACCTACGGCCGAGCCATATGCATCTACGATCTGCTCGTCAATATAGGGTTGCACGTATTGCAGCCACAATTTCTGGCCTTCCTTCTCAAACCCGGTAGGAGAGGGGTTATTGAGGTAGTTTCTCAGAAAGGTCATTGAGTCTTTAGTTAGTACGGTTTTTTGTTTTTTCGCCATGATCTGCATGATTATCCGGCAAAAATAGGAAAATACCGCCAGTGGGTAGCGGCTTTTAATGATTTAGGCTAATGAGCAGGTGCAGCAGGGCCGATAACATCATGAGCCCGTCCAGCACGAAATAGTACATATAGTCGGAACGGTTATGCCGGGCATTGCGGGTAAGCAGGCCTGTAACCACCACCGGCACCAGCAGCGTGGCTACTGCCACCGGTGTTGTAAAAGGCCATAGCAACAGTGCGCACAGGGCCGCCATCAGCAGGGCTATATAGTATATCCAGAATAATTGCCGGTCCGACAGGATAGTGATCAGGCTGCGGATGCCTTCCTTTTTATCGGACTCTACATCGCGGTAATCGAACAGGATGCAAATGGCATATATCAGGAAAAAGCGGTGCAGCGTAAGCAATATAGCAGCCGGCGTAATGGGGGCGCCGGCAATGAACACAGGCAGCGGGGTAGATACATACGTCCATACAAAAGTGAGGAACAGCGTTTTACCTACTGCTATGGTGCGCAGCCATACAAACAGGCGGTACGGCAGCTTGGGAGCCGAGTACAGGAAGGTAAGCATGGCAGCGCCGGCCAGCGGCAGCCAGTGCTGCTTCAGCTGCCAGAAGAACACCAGCGCGCCTATTGCGCCTATAGCGCAAAATGCCAGCTGCATAGTACGGTGCCGGGCGCCCCACAGGATGCGCTGTGAGGTAGAATACTCTGCCGGCGTTAAATACCAGTGAAAATTATAGCTGCAGATGGTGGAAAAAAATACAAAGGCATTATACGTAAAGTAGTCGTAATGCAGGTTCAGCACGGTGTTGGTTTGCCATACCATTAACACGGCGCACAGCGAGATATAGATGGAGCTGAAAAGTAAGAAATTGAATATCGATCGTAACATAAAAAGAGGCGCTCATTAGAGCGGTATATTCCCGTGTTTTTTACGGGGCATGTTCACCACTTTGTTCTCCAGCATTTTAAAGCCTTTCATTAGTTTAATACGCGTTTGGTCCGGTATAATCACTTCATCAATATATCCTTTTTCCGCTGCCAGGTAGGGATTGGCGAACCGTTCTGTATAATCTGCTACCAGCGCATTCATACGTGCCTCCGGGTCAGGGGCTGCATCTATTTCCTTTTTATAGATGATCTCTACCGCGCCTTTGGGCCCCATTACCGCTATCTCTGCCTGCGGAAAAGCAAAGTTAAGATCTGCGCCAATATGTTTGGAGTTCATTACGCAGTATGCGCCGCCGTATGCTTTGCGGGTGGTAACTGTTATTTTGGGTACGGTGGCTTCGCTTAGCGCATACAGCAGCTTGGCGCCGTTGGTAATAATGGCGTTCCATTCCTGGTCGGTGCCTGGTAAAAAGCCCGGCACATCTACCAGCACCAGCAGGGGAATGTTAAACGCATCGCAGAAGCGGGTAAAGCGCGCGCCTTTTACAGATGCATGTATGTCCAGCACGCCGGCCAGGTGTGCCGGCTGGTTTGCTACAATGCCTATGCTGCGGCCGCCTATGAGCGCAAAGCCCACAATAATGTTCTCTGCAAAATCGCGGTGCACTTCAAAAAAGCTATCTGTGTCTGTTACCTGCGCAATCACCTCCTTCATATCATACGGCTGGTTGGGATGCCCGGGTATAATGCTGTTCAGCGCTTCCCTGGTTTCCGTTGCACGCTCGTAAGGGTACACCGGCGCAGCTTCCTCGCAGTTCTGCGGTATATAGCTTAACAGGCGTTTGATGTATTGAATGCATTCTACTTCATTGCTGCAGGCAAAATGGGTAACACCGCTTTTGGTGGCATGCGTTTGCGCGCCGCCCAGCTCCTCTGCGGTTACCTCTTCATGCGTAACGGTTTTTACCACGTTAGGCCCGGTTACAAACATGTAGGAGGTTTGTTCCACCATCATTATAAAATCTGTAATGGCCGGCGAGTATACGGCGCCGCCTGCGCAGGGGCCCATAACAGCGGATATTTGTGGTATTACGCCGGAGGCGCGGGTGTTACGGTAAAAAATGTCGGCATAACCGCCCAGGCTTACCACGCCTTCCTGTATGCGGGCACCGCCGCTGTCGTTCAGCCCTATTACGGGTGCGCCGTTCTCCATAGCCAGGTCCATGATCTTGCAGATCTTGCGGGCATGCGGTTCAGACAAGCTGCCCCCGTATACGGTAAAGTCCTGTGAAAATACATATACCAGCCGGCCGTTTATGGTGCCGTAGCCGGTAACCACACCATCGCCCAGGAACTGCTCCTGGTCGGCGGTAAGGCCGCGGTTACGGTTGGCCACCAGCATGTCCAGCTCCTCAAAAGAGCCTTCATCCATCAGCAGCTGCAGCCTTTCGCGGGCAGTAAGCTTTCCTTTCTTATGTTGGGATGCGATGCGGGTTTCGCCGCCGCCCAGGGCAGCTTCCGCTATCTTACTATGTAATTGTGCAGTTTTGTCCATGTGCGTAAATGAGGGGTAAAGCTAAAAAAATAAAAGGACTCCTGTAAAAAGGAATCCTTTCATAATATCATACTCATTATCGGGTAACTATTCTTTTATGATGCCCAGCTTGGGGGTGGTAATCGTATCGCTGCTATGCCCTTCATCATCCATAATAAAAACCTGCAGGCGCAGGCTGTCTGGTTTTACAAATGGATCATATATCTTAAAATCAGAGCCCTGCAGGTTGTAAATTACTTCCGCATCTACCTTGCTGCCTTTATGCGCGCCAATATCCGGCATTTGCCTGGCTTCAAAAACAGTATCGTTCAGGGTAGTAGGGTCGCTGTCTAAAATAATGCGGAAATTAAACGTGTTCTGAATATCCCCGTCGCCGTCGGTTACCTGGAAAGCAGCGTCAAAATCAGATGTCAGGCTGTCAATATAAGGAATAGAATAAGACTTGAAGGTTATCGTTGGCTTGGTACCTGATGCACTGTCTTTTGAACAGGCCGTGAAAATCAGGGAAACTGCCGCAGATAATAAAAGTATTTTCTTCATAAAACAAACGTACGTTAATTATTTTATATTAATAACGCGTTTTACATGCCTTTTGTTACCCCGGCGGCCGTAACTTTGTGCGGTTTTTAAAAGTGACAGATGAACAACCAGGCACCGGTACCCGATTTTAATATGCAGGCGGCAGACCTGACCCCTGCCGCGCTGGAAATGTTCCGCTACCAGTACCGGTATAATGCCCTGTACAGGGCGTATACAGATGCCCTGCATATACAGCCGCAGGCAGTGCAGGCCCTTACCGATATTCCCTTTTTACCCATACAGTTTTTCAAAACCCATGATGTGGTTTGCGGGCAGTTTCAGCCTGAGCTGGTGTTTGAAAGCAGCGGCACCACGCAAACGGTTAACAGCCGGCACCTGGTGAAAGATGCCGGCATGTATGAGCGCAGCTTTATAACCGCCTTTGAGCAGTTTTACGGCCCGGTAACCGATTATGTGGTAGTAGGCCTGCTGCCCTCCTACCTGGAGCGGCAGCACTCGTCCCTGGTGGTAATGGTGCAGGAAATGATACGCCGCAGCGGCCATGCCGGCAGCGGCTTTTACCTGTACGAGCATGAAAAGCTGTATGCCCAGCTGCAGGAAATGGAAGCCCTTGGACAAAAGGTGCTGCTGATAGGCGTTACTTTTGGCCTGCTGGATTTTGCTGAAAAATACCGCCTTTCACTACAGCATACCATTGTAATGGAAACCGGCGGTATGAAAGGCCGGCGGGAGGAGTGGACACGGGAACAGGTACACGCCTTTTTAAAGGACCGGCTGGGCGTAACCGCGGTGCATTCAGAATATGGTATGACGGAGCTGCTTTCCCAGGCATATGCTTACCGTAACGGCATTTTTAATACCCCGCCCTGGATGAAAGTGCTGCTGCGCGATGAAAATGACCCCTTTCAGCTGTTTACTGCAGCTGCAGCCGGCGTAATAAACGTAATAGACCTGGCCAACGTATATTCGTGCGCGTTCATTGCCACTGAAGATATTGGCAGGCTGCACGCAGATGGCAGCTTTGAAGTGCTGGGCCGCCTGGATAACTCGGCGTTGCGCGGCTGCAGCCTGATGGTGGGGTGAGAGAATGATTTTACATTTAATATTTTCATAATTCGTATCTTGCAGGCTGAAATACGCCTATGAAAAAGCCGCTATTATTGTTGATATGGGCAGCCCTGTATTGTATTCCTGTGCAGGCCCAGTGGTTAAAGAAAATGACCGATAAAATAAAAGGCAATAACAATACTACCGAAACAGCTGCAGGCACGGAAAATACCCATGCAAAACCGGGAGAGGATGGAGAAGGCGATCCGCTAAAAGCAGCTGCCATACCAACAAGCGGCCCCTCCCTGGTGATTGGCGGCGACGACTCCGTAACCATCGATTCCAGCTATGAGTTTGATGTGGCCGTGTACCAGGAAACTACCGCCCTGCAGGGTAACCAGGTAGTAACAGACGGCGGGCAGGATATTATTATCTATTACAGCAGCAAGTCCCCGCAGTTCAGCATACAAATGACCAGCAAAAGCACCGCTGCCCGTTACCAGTTTTTTGTTGATTTTGAACATGAAGCCGTGTTAAGCATCACCGCCGTTAATAAAATAGCCAGCGGCGACAAACAAAAGCTGAACCTCGAAACCATGGAGCCGGTGTTTCCCGGCGAAACCGGTTACCTGAGCCAGCTTATAAAAACCGGCGCCAAAAAAGTGATTGCAGGCGTAGCCTGCGAAGAGTACACCGCGCAAAACCTGAAAAACGACCCGCGGGTAAATGACCGCGGCACCAACCGGTCGCTTATTACCGCACACGTGTGGATTCCCCAGGAGCCGCATACGCTGTTTCATGCCTATGGCTTAATCCCCGACAAGTATAAGATACAGATTGAAAAAATGCGCATTGAAGGTTCCTATGCGCCGGTAGTACTGCCCCTGGAAATGTATCTCGACTATGGCAATGGCGACCGCGTATATACCACTACCTCAGAAATTATTACCGGCGAGCCGCGCAAGGTGAACATCATGGATGTGATCCGGTGAGGATGCGTTTTACATTTTATTTGTACTTTTAGCGATTTATTTCCCATATTTAGCGCGAGAACACAACATTCAAAAGAAGGACGGCAGGGCCGTCAGTAACCATATTACCTGAGCATTTGCTGTTGTCAGCAATAATAAACGCGTCCTGCGTAAAGAGGGCCTACCAATCTTTATGGAAAAACGTAACCTATGCACCATTGTGTGGCTGTTCCTGTTGCTTACCGGTATTACCTTGCAACTACATGCGCAGCATATACCGCTGCGAAATCCATCGCTGGAGGGTACGCCCTCCGGGAAAAATGCCATACCGCATAGCTGGTATAAAATATCCGGTACGCCCGATGTGCAGCCCGGCATGTTCAGCGTAACCCTGCCGCCGGCTAACGGGCAGCATTTTACAGGCATGCACAGCGGGCCGGAGATCATGGAAGGTATTGCGCAGGAGCTGCAAAACCCTGTGAAAGCCGGGTTACAATACACCTTTTCTTTTAAGCTGGCCTTTGTAACGGTTTACTCCTTTTACACCTGCTACGGCAACCTGGCTGTTTTTGGCGGCAACAGCCCAAAAGATACGGCAGAGCTGTTATGGTCATCCGGGCCTTTTACACACCAGCAATGGAAGTCGTATACCGCGGTGTTTACCCCACATAAGGATTATAAGTACATTTCACTGTGGGCATATCCCACGCTGCCCTGCCACAAAAGCAAAATAGGAGTGGCAGTGCTTATAGATGATTTGTCAAAGGAGCTGCAGCAAACCGTAACGGCAACTGTACGCAGCACCCCTTCCTGCAATAACAGCAATACCGGCACCGCGTCTGTAACAATTACCGGCGGACAGGCGCCGTATGAATACACCTGGAGTCCTGGCAATTATAAAACCGCCGTCATCCGGCAGGTGCCTCCGGGCACTTACCAGGTAACGGTAAAAGCGGCCAACGGGGTGCAGGTGCAAAAGCAGGTAACGGTAAAAAGCTCAACACTGGATGCAGCAGTAAATGTGGCTACCTCCTCCTGTTATTACGATAACAAAAACCGTATTAACGTTAGTGCCAGCGGCGGTGTGCCGCCTTATATATATTCCCTGAACGGTGACTCGTCCCATGCGCCGCTGTTTGACCATGTGCCGCCGGGGCAGTACCGCCTGGTGGTGCAGGATAAACAGGTATGCGCCGATACCTTTGCCCTGCATGTGCAGCCGCCCCCGCCGCTGTTGGTACAGGTAACCGTGGTGCCGCCCAGCTGCAGCGCTACCGGTAACGGGCAGCTGATACCGCATGTGCAGGGCGGCGGCAGGCCGCCGTTTGCCTACCGGCTCAACGAAGGGCCGTGGCAGGCCGACAGTGTGTTCAGCAACCTGCCGGCAGGCAACTATTATTATGAAGTAAAGGACCAGGGAGCGTGCAGTGTAAGCGGTACCGTAACAATTACCTCAACTTATAATAACTGCACCCTGATAATGCCTACAGCGTTTAGTCCTAATGGTGATGGAAATAATGATGTGTTCCGGCCAAAGGTATATGATAATATAAGCCGGTACCACATCCGCATTTTTAACCGGTGGGGCGCGGTGATCTATGACGGTAATAACTGGCAAACCGGGTGGGATGGTACTTATAAAGGTGCGCCGCAGGACCAGCAAACTTATATTTATATATGCACCTATGTAGATGGGCGGCATCGCCCGCAGGAGCTTAAAGGTACCGTTACTTTGGTTCGATGATTTTTTTCTACATTCTGGGGCAGTCACAGCAATAAATTCCCCGCCCGCCTTTTATCAGTTTTTCAGTAGGATTCGCAGGTAGTTATTCCATATGGCAGGTAACGAGTTGGTGCCATGCCCGGAGGTGAGGGGGCTGGTGGGTATTAATATGTACCTGCCCCTGGGAACTTTTTTGATTTCCCGTTCCATGATGCCAAGCTCCGGCGGATTGATCTCGTCATCCGCAGAATTTACTGCAAATACCGTGGCTTTTATTTTTGACAGGTAAGGGGCGGGGTTATAATTGCGGGAAGCTTCCAGCGCATAAATCACATCATTGGCGTCCAGGCTGCGAAGGTTGCCGGCTTTTATCCTGGCGGCCAGGGTATCGGCCTTCGCCCGTGTAGGGGCGCTTTCCTGCAGGTGATAAGGGCTGCTGTTCATGAAAAAGAAGGAGGAGATGGCGCCGGTAAGGCCCAGCACAGGCTGCGAAGCATAGTTGCCCTGGTTCCAGGCAGGGTCCATTTCAATCAGATCAATAGCCATTTTACGCATAATGCGGTTGCGGCCTGCAATTTCGGTGGGCAGGCTGGCCAGGGGCATCAGCGCATCAACAAAATCGGGATAAGTATACCCCCATATCCAGGCATGCATGGCGCCCATGGAGGTGCCCAGTATCAGGCGCAGGTGGTTAATGCCCAGGTGCCGGGTAAGCAGCAGGTGCTGTGCTTTCACCATGTCATCATAAGTATATTTCGGGAACTGCATACGCAGGCCGTCACTGGGTTTGCCGGACCCGCCATGCCCTATGCCGTCTGCCAGTATAATAAAGTATTTGGCGGCATCCAGCGGCTGGCCGGGGCCAAACAGCTGGCCGGCAAATTGCCGGCCCAGGAAGTTACGGGCGGCCGCGCAGGTGCCGTGCAGTATAAGCACTGCATTTTTTACCACGCCGTTCCTGTCTTTTTGCGGAGTGCCTATGGTATAATAGTGCAGGCGCAGGCTGTCCAGCTGTTCGCCGTTTTCAAACTGAAAATGGGTGGCGGTATAAGTGTCTTCAGCAGGGGCAGGGTAGTTGCGCTGTGCGGCGGCAGGTAAGGAGAAATAGAGCAGCAGGGCTGCCAGCAGGCTTTTAAGTGGCATATTGTATTATCCGGTGAGCTCCCAAAATAGTACATATTTTCTTTATATGCCAGCTACCGGTAAATGCAGGTAAGCAGTTTCTTTTATAAGCAATGTTATTGCAGGAATTTTTTGATAACAGCGTGCAGGTTCTTAAAAACAAAGGGTTTGGTTACATAGCCCACAGCGCCTTTTTGCATGGCCATGTCTATTTCCTCTATTTGTGTTTTGGCGGTAAGCATAATAACGGGAATATTGCGCAGGGCTACATCCTGTTTAAACTGCTCCAGCATATCATAGCCGTTTAGCACCGGCATATAAATGTCGCTGATCACCAGGTCGGGGCGGTTAAGCCGGGCCTGTTGTACGCCTTCAGCTCCGTTAGCGGCTACTATAACAGTATACTGGTACAGCTCAAGCAGGCTTTTGAGTGTATCCAGCAGCGTGGGTTTGTCTTCTATCAGGAGAATGGTTCTGTTCATGCCTGTGCAGTAATTTCCGGGGCGTATTTAAATACAATAGTAAAGATGGTGCCTTTATTTTCTTCACTTTCAACCAATATAGTGCCGTTATTCCTTTCCACAAAGTCCTTCACTATAGAAAGGCCAAGGCCGGTGCCTTCAATACCGTCAACATTGCTGCCGCGGTAAAAAGAGTTAAAGAGATAGGGAACATCGTGCGCCGGAATGCCTATGCCCTGGTCTATTACTTTTATCACCACCTGGTGTTGCTGGTATTGCAGCTTCAGCATAGGGTTATCGCCGGAGTACTTAAAGGCGTTACCCACCAGGTTGGTAAAGATTTTTGACAGCTGGTTTTTATCGGCATATATCTTGCGGCGTGTACCGGTAACCTGCACGTTTAGCACCCGGTCATCTTTACGCTCGGAAAAGTATTGGTATTTAACATCGGCAATTACCTGTTCAACGTCTATCAGCTGTTTTTTGATTTCTATGTTATTAGATACAATGGTGCTCAGCGTTAATATTTCATCCAGCATAGTATTGAGCTTAAATATCTCTGCAGATATTTTAGAGATGTTATGCTGGTAAAACTGGTCTAGCAGGTTGTCCATTTGCAGCTTGGTTTCAAGCAGATCTATGGTAGAGGAGATAGCGGTTAGCGGCGTTTTAAATTCATGGGAAGCCATAGAAATGAAGTGGGATTTCATTTCGTGGAGCGACTTCTCTTTTTCAAGCGACTGGATCATGCTTAGTTCTTTTGTTTTTCGCGCGCTAATGTCAGTAATAATGTATATGCTGTATTGGTTACTACCCTGCATTACTGTTTGGGTGGTTACCTCCAGCCATAGATGTGATTTTTTACCGGGGATAGGTTGTCGTGTTTCAAACGGTGCAGCACCTTCTCCTTTAGCCTTGCAAATGTCATGTAAAATTATCTTAATGTCTGATAACAACACTTCCCTTTTCGTGTTAGTTAGTTGCTTAAAAAGAACATGGGCGGGTTTATTAGCGTATATCACGTCCATTTGCGGATGCAGCAACACTATTACAGGAAGTGGAAGCGAAGTTAAAACCAGTTCGTATGGCATGATAATTGACTGTTGAGCTTTCATTTTTCAGATATGGCTAATTACGGGCCGAAAATAAAATAAAGAATTGAACCGTCCGGTTAGTGTAACCATGCGGCAACCCGGTTGATGTGAAGTAAGGGTTATAACTTAAATAAGTATACGCATCTTTCTTTTTTTTTGGATGGTGTTGAAGCAGGTGAGCAGGCTGATACAGATGCCGTTACTATTAAAGTAAATTAAACATGCGCGTAAAATATTAATGTATGTGCAAAAACTGAGGTTAATTCAATTGAAATCAGGCACACAGATTGTATCATTCGTGGAAAGAACAAACTACTTATGCCAGTAATATTTAAAAAAAGTGTGAGCAGGTCATTTCGTAATAAGGATCACAAAGATTTAGCAGTCGATTGTCAAATGTAACTTTTTATAATGGGTTTATTTTTTCGTAAGCGTATAAAACTTAACATATAATTAATGCGCTTTCAACACTGTGTAAAACTGAACCTTTTTTCTTCCCGAATTCGGTGTTATATTTGATTTATATTATTGAAAAACCATATCGATTAAATCCATATCAATTGTTACCCTTATTACGATGATCAATATTGGAATCATAGAGGACAACCATTTTCAGTTGAACAATTACAAAGAGTTTCTGGAAGACTTCCAGGAATGTAAAGTGGTGTTTGCCTGCAAATCAATGGAGGAATTTAAGGCGCTGCCTTTTAAGAATCCGGATGTGAAAGTTATCCTGCTGGATATTTCCCTGCCCGGTGAATCCGGTATACAGGGCATGCAGGAGCTAAAGCAAACTTACCCGGAAGCCAAGATCATAGTGCTTTCCGGCCACGACGGTAAACAGTATGTAATTGAGTCGATAAAGAAAGGCGCCAGCGGGTATATTATTAAAACCAGCCGCCTGATGGAGATCTATCATTCCATACTGGATGCAGTGAACCAGGGCGGCACGTTATCGCCCAAGGCTGCACATCTGCTGATCAGCTACATTAACAAAGATCCGCTGGAGAATATCAAACATAAGCTTACCAAGCGCGAATACGAGCTGCTGGCGCTTTTGAAGGAAGGATATTCTTATAAGGAAATGGCGGATAAACTTTATGTAACCGTATTTACGGTGAACCAGCATCTTAAAAAGATCTACCAGAAACTGAATGTTGCATCCAAATCAGAATTGATTTCAAAGATCTGGTCCAACAATCTTTTTACCAGTTCAGGGGCGCTGATTTTGTCAGCTTCATTGATAAATTTAATATTTATTTAATAGAAGTTAAGGCGATTTTACCTGCCTACTTTAATGAGTAAGGCGCCATACCCTGAAAGTGGTATTTATACTTCAGTAAGTAGTTGTAACCGGAGGGCGGTTGAAGTAATATTGTAACGTGAAAATGGATTGAACAATGATGCCCCTCATGCAATATTAAACGTGTAAGCTTTAAAACCATATAAACAGTAAAATGCATCTGAGAACGGAATTCAGTTTAAAATTGCTTATTGCGGGGTTTGTGATTGTTAGTTTGTTGATTACGTCTTGTGCCGCACCCAAGAACGTACTTTATTTAGAGAATTTGCATGATACAACAATGGCGGTGACAAGTAACTTTGAACCGCTGATACAAAAAAATGATGTGCTGCAGATTACAGTGACAAGCTTAAACCCGGAGGACGCTGTAATATATAATGCATCCAATACAGTAGTACCAACGGGCGGCGGTGGCGCATCATCCGGTAATACAGCTGCTTTAGGCGGTTTCCTGGTAGACCCGCAGGGATATATACAATACCCGGTGCTGGGCGCCATTAAAGCAGCAGGATTAACCAAGAAAGCGTTAACCGACTATATACACGATCAGCTGGAGCAGCGTAAACTGCTGGTAGATCCGGTTGTAAGCGTACGCTTTCTGAACTATAGGGTTACGTTGCTGGGAGAAGTAACAAGACCAACGGTAGTGAATGTAACCAATGATAAAATATCAATACTGGAAGCACTCGGCATGGCAGGCGATATTACAGTGTATGGCAGAAAAGAGAATGTGCTGCTGATCCGGGACCAGGACGGCCAAAGGATCATCAAAAGGTTGAACCTGAACGACAAGAACATCCTGGCTTCCCCGTACTATTACCTGCAATCAAACGACGTAGTGTATGTTGAGCCTAACAAGGCCAAACAAATCAGCGGCGAAAAAAGCCGTGTAGTTTTACCCATTGTATTCAGCGGCCTGTCACTGATCGTGATTATACTTGACCGGCTTGTACTGAGATAAGAAAAACCATCGCCTGCCATTTATGGCCGGCAGCCCTGAAAACCAGACCATATTCATGTGAAACCATATCGAACTTGTTTTTTAATTATTGACAAACCAATTTGATGAGGCCTGGAATAAATATGCAACACCCGAACAGACGCCCGCAGCAGGAGGAGCAGGTAGACCTGATGGCATTGATCAGACAAAGGTATTTGCCCTACTGGCCCCTGTTTTTGCTGTCAGTGATCATTGCGCTTACCATTGCATTTGTTTACCTCCGGTATGCAACGCCTGTATATTATGTATCTGCCACCTTGCTGGTAAAAGATGAAAAAACAGGCATGGATGAAGCAGACATTCTGCAGTCACTGAACATAGGCGGCGGTTCCAAAAAAGTTATTGATAACGAAATAGAGATCATAAAGTCCCGCACGCTGGCAAAGGATGTGATACGCAACCTGAACCTGTTTGCAGAAGTATCTGTAAATGGTAAGATACGCGATGTAGTGGCCTATGACGACAGCCCGGTACGCTTTAAGTTCCTGGACCCCGACTCCATTAAGCCCACCGCATACACGGTTTTACCATTGGTATTTGACGCCAGGCATCAACAGGTGAAAATAGGCAGCCAAACCTACCCTTTATATGATACCGTTCATACCCGGTGGGGAAAAGTGGTGATCACACCCAGGCCGGGCAAACCGGTGAACGTAGCCGGCAAAACTTATGTTGTTCGCATTGCAGGAGAAAAAATACTGGCCGGTTTGCTGCAGAGTAACCTCAAAGTAGAGCCCACCACCAAGTCAGGCACCATCATCAGCCTGGGTTATACCGATGTGGCGCCCAAACGCGGGGAAGACATCCTGAATGAGCTGGTAAGAGTATATAACGACGCATCTATAGAAGATAAGAACCGTACCTCCGCCAACACCATGGCCTTTGTTGACGACCGTTTGCGGGTAGTGAACCAGGAGCTGAGCGAAGTAGAGTCTAACGTAGCCTCTTTCAAAAAACAGCAGGGTATTGTGGATATATCCGAACAAAGTAAGCTGTTTCTTGAAAGCGTTTCCGAGAACGACCGCAAGATTGCCGAAAGCAGCATGCAGCTGTCTATGCTGGACTCTATAGAACATTATGTACGCGGCCGTAAAGAAGGCGAAAGCACGGTGCCGGCTACACTGGGCGTATCGGACCCGGTGCTGCTGGAGCTGGTAAGCAAGCTTTCCGAAGTAGAGCTGCAGCTGGACAGGCTAAGCAAAACTACCGGCGAAAACAGCCCGCTGCTGCAAAGCCTGCGCAAGCAGGAAGCACAGCTGAAGCCCAGCATACTGCAAAATATACGCAGCCTGCGTTCAAACACCCTGGCCGCGCAGGCCCGGCTGCAGGCAGAAAACAACCGCTATAACAGTATGCTGAGAGGCGTGCCGGAAAAGGAAAAAGCATTTGTTGAAGTAAGCCGTCAGCAGGAAATAAAGAATAACATCTATACCTTCCTGTTACAGAAACGGGAAGAAACAGCAGTAGCGTCTGCAGCCGCAGTATCAGACAGCCGTATTGTAGATGCGGCAGAAGCGCTGGGTACGCCCATCAGCCCCAAAAAGACGCTGGTGCTGGCTATTGCCGTAGTAGCGGGGTTGGCGTTCATTGCAGGTCTGATAACGATACGGGATATGATGAAGCGTGAGATAACATCACGCGCTGAAATAGAGAAGGCAACGCAAGCGCCAATTCTGGCAGAGATATTGCAGGATGTGAGCAAACAACCACTGGTGATTGCCGAAGGCAGGCGAAGCTATGTGGCAGAGCAGTTCCGCTCTTTGCGTACAGCGCTTTCTTATATAGGACTCAGCAATCTGAATGGGAACGGGGCAGTAAACGGAAACGGCACTAACGGCAGCACGCATCACCGGAAAACATTGCTGGTAACATCATCCATTTCAGGGGAAGGTAAAAGCTTTATCTCTGTTAACCTGGCTACCAGCCTGTCACTGGTGAAAAAGAAAGTGGCGCTGCTGGAGTTTGATTTGCGCAAACCGCAGATCAGCAAAATGCTGGGTGTGTCAAGAGAACCGGGTATCAGCAATTACCTGGTAGGGCAGGCGGAGATAGCTAGTATAATACAACCTGTGCCGGGCAATGAGTATCTCTATATACTCCCTGCAGGCGCCATACCTCCCAATCCCACGGAACTTATATTGAATGGTCAGCTGGAAAAGCTGATCGCCAATCTGAAAACACGGTTTGATTATGTGATCATTGATACTGCGCCGGTAGGTTTGGTTACCGATGCACGGTTGCTGGCGGCGTATGCAGATGCTACGCTGTATGTGATCCGCCACCAGGTAACGCCCAAACTGTACCTGAGAGTGATCAATGAGCTGTATCAGAACAAAGAGCTGGGTAACCTGAACCTGGTGTTCAACGGCATACAGCCGCGCGGCATAAACGGGTACGGACCCAATGGCTACGGCTATGGTTACGGGTATATTGAGGACGCAAAAGGTACCCGCCGCAAACAATTTTTGAAAGGGATTTTTAACATATAATGTAGGATCTGAAGCAACGGGTGGTAAGCTATATAGCTGGCTCCCGGTATCTCAATCAATAAACGGAAACAGTATATGCCAACCGCTACTCATGTGACTGAGAGAGCGAAGCTATTCCGGGAATATTATTTAACTGTCTTTATTGAAAAAAACCGATTGTATGATGAAAAGTTCAACAGCAGCGCCATTGTCTTTAAAAATCCCCCGTTATAGAAACTGCGCAATGTTAACCAGAGTATTAACCTTAAAATGAGATGCCCATGCAACAGGAAATGTCAACTTGGTATGCAGTATATACCAGAGCAAGATGGGAAAAGAAAGTGGCTGACTTACTTACCCGCAAACGGGTAGAGAACTATTGCCCCATGAGCCCCGTAGAACATCAATGGAGCGATCGCCGCAAAGTAATCAGCGAGCCGCTGTTCAAATCCTACGTATTTGTGAGAGTGCCTGAAAGCAGGAAATGGGTGGTGCGTGAAACGGAAGGCATTGTGAATTTCGTGTACTGGCTGGGCAAGCCGGCCATGATCCCTGATCATGAAATTGAACTGATCAAACGTTTCCTCCGCGAGTATAAAGATGTAACGGTAGAACAGTTTCCGTTGCATGAGAACGACCTGATTGAGGTAAAATCCGGGCCGTTAATGCACCAGCGTGGCCGCATCATTGAGGTGGGTAAGAATAAGGTAAAGGCAAAGCTGTCCAGCCTGGGCTATACGCTGGTAGCTACCTTACCGGCAACAGAAGTGATAGTGATCGGCAACGATGCAGTGCCTGCAGAAGCAGAAGCACCCTATGCAGGACTTTACCAGCAATAACCGAATACCCTTAACAGATTTAACCAGCTACAACGAATGATGCAGCATATCATACTTTGCGGCGGGTCGGGCACCCGCCTGTGGCCCTTGTCAAATAAACAAACGCCCAAACAGCTATTGCCGCTGTTTGAAGGCAGCAGCCTGCTGCAGCTGGCTTACCTGCGCAACCAGGAGGCCTGTAACAGCGTGCTGGCTATTGTAAATGAGCAGCATGCCGCCACGGTAGAGCAACAGTTGTTGCATGCCGGCGCCGTTAACCTGCGCATGCTGGCCGAGCCGGTAGGCCGTAACACCGCCGCCGCCATTGCGCTGGCCGCCTTTGTATCTAAACCCGAAACTATTTTACTCATAACACCCGCAGACCACCTGATAGGTACGCCTGATATTTATGCCCAAACCATAGAAACCGCACAGCTGCTGGCCGCCGGCAACAGCCTGGTAACCATTGGCCTGCAGCCTACCTACCCGGAAACCGGCTTTGGCTACATCCAGTACAGCGGGCATGATGTGATCCGCTTTGTAGAAAAGCCCGATGCCGACAATGCTTCCCGGATGCTGAAAAGCGGCGATTTCCTGTGGAACAGCGGTATTTTCTGCTGCAAAGCAGGTATATTGCTGCAGGAGCTGCAAAAGTATGCACCGGAAATTTATGAAACCGCAGCCATAGCAGCCAGCGAATGGCTGCGCACCGGCAAGCTCAGCCTGGCTGCCATGGAAGAAATACCCGCTACCAGCATAGATTATGCAGTAATGGAAAAAAGCAATAAAGTAAAAGTAGTACCCAGCACCATGGAATGGAGCGATGTAGGCAGCTATGAAGCCCTGGCGCAGGCGCTGGTACAGCACTACCAATACCATAACCACCAGGCCGTATCTATCCAAAGCGGCAATAATATGGTAATTGGCACCGAAAAGCTGGTAGCGCTGGTAGGCGTTGAAAACCTTGTAGTAGTAAATACGCCGGAGGCCCTGCTGATCATGAAAAAAGGAAAAGGGCAGGAGATCAAGCAGCTGCACCAATGGGTGAAGGAAAACAGGCCGGAGCTGCTATAATTAATAATTAAGAATTAATAATTAATAGGATTGGCGTAGTAACAAAAGCCCACCTGTTTACCGTTACATATTAAAAAGTAAACACTTTCATTCCTTGACACAGTGCATCCCCTCATTATTAATTATTCATTGTTAATTATTCATTATAATGAAACTCACGGATAAAATCTATATCGCCGGCCATCGCGGGATGGTGGGCGGTGCTATTAAACGCAGACTGGAAACATTAGGTTATCAGCATATTATAACCCGCACTTCTGCTGAACTGGACTTGCGCAACCAGGCGGCAGTGAATGAATTTTTTGCGGCAGAAAAGCCGGACTATGTATTCCTGGCCGCTGCCAAAGTAGGCGGCATACACGCCAATAACACTTACCGTGCAGAATTCTTGTATGATAACCTGGTCATGGAAGCCAACATAATACATGCAGCTTACCAAAACCAGGTCACAAAATTGATGTTCCTGGGCAGCTCCTGCATTTATCCCAAGCTGGCTCCCCAACCCCTGAAAGAAAGCAGCCTGCTTACAGGCCCCCTGGAATATACCAACGAACCATATGCCATTGCCAAAATAGCCGGCATTAAGCTGTGTGAGGCTTACCGCGACCAATACGGCTGCAACTACATCAGCGTAATGCCAACCAACCTGTATGGTATTGGTGATAACTACCATCCGCAAAACTCTCATGTGCTGCCGGCGCTCATCCGCAAGTTTCATGAAGCTAAAGCCGCTAATGCACCCAATGTAACGGTATGGGGAACGGGAACGCCTAAACGTGAATTCCTATATGCAGATGACCTGGCAGACGCCTGCGTGTACCTGATGCTGCATTATGACGGCAAGGAGCTGGTGAACATTGGTACCGGGGAAGACCTGACCATACGTGAACTGGCGGAAACAGTAAAAGAGGTGATCGGCTATGAAGGCGGACTGGTATTTGATACCACTATGCCCGACGGCACTCCCCGCAAGCTGATGGATGTAAGCAAGCTACATAGCCTTGGCTGGCATCACAGCACCGGTTTAAAGGAAGGCATAACCATGGCGTATGCTGACTTCAAAAAGTCAATTACGAATTATTCAATTACAAATTAGGAATGAGCAGGGCAGTGAGCAATGAAATTTTTAATGCTTAATTCGTAAACAGTAATTCGTAGTTGATAATTCGTAATGCATAAACGCACCGCATTCATCATTCGTAATTGATAATTCATCACTAATAACTGATTTAACACATGAAAGTAATAGTTGTAGGTACAGGCTATGTAGGATTAGTGACCGGCGCCTGCCTGGCAGAAGTAGGCACCAACGTGGTATGTGTAGATGTAAATGAAGCCAAGATCAATGATCTGCAAAAAGGCATTTTGCCCATATATGAACCCGGGCTGGAAGAAATTGTACACCGCAATTATCAGAACGGCCGCCTGTCCTTCAGCACTAACCTGGCATCCGTAATACCCGGCGCCGACCTGGCATTTATTGCAGTGGGCACCCCTCCCGGTGAAGACGGCAGCGCCGACCTCAAATACGTATTGCAGGTAGCTAAAGAAATAGGCGCTTCCATGACCAACTACCTGGTGGTGGTAACCAAAAGCACTGTACCGGTAGGTACGGCAGTAAAGGTGAACCGCGCCATTAAACAGGCCTTGCAGGAAAGGGACAGCCAGCTGGATTACGACGTGGCCTCCAACCCCGAGTTCCTGAAAGAAGGCGCGGCGGTTGCCGACTTTATGAAGCCCGACCGTATAGTCGTGGGCGTTAATACGGAAAGAGCGCAGCAGGTGCTGGCGCAGCTGTACCATCCCTATGTGCTGAACGGCCGCCCCATACTGTTCATGGATATAGCTTCCGCAGAAATGACCAAGTACGCAGCCAACGCCATGCTGGCCACCAAAATATCTTTCATGAACGATATTGCCAACCTGTGCGAGCTTACAGGCGCCGATGTAAATAAAGTGCGCAAAGGCATCGGCAGCGACCCGCGTATAGGCGACCGCTTTATATACCCCGGCATTGGCTACGGCGGCTCCTGCTTTCCCAAAGATGTAAAGGCGCTGGTACGTACCGGTAAAGAGTATGGCCATGCCATGCGCATACTGGAAAGCGTGGAAGCAGTGAACGAAGACCAGAAGAAAGTAATGTTCAGCAAAATAAACCGCCATTTTGATAACAACCTGCAGGGGAGAACCTTTGCCATCTGGGGCTTATCCTTTAAACCCAATACAGACGATATGCGCGAAGCGCCTTCCGTAGTGCTGATAGAAGGGCTGCTGCAGGCCGGCGCACAGGTACGGGTGTTTGACCCCGTTGCCATGCACGAAGCCAAAAAGGAGCTGGGCGAACGCGTAACCTGGTGCAACGACCTGTACGAAGCGGCTAATGGCGCCGACGGCGTTGTGCTGGTAACAGAATGGAACGAGTTTCGCCTGCCGGACTGGAACCGCATTAAAGCCTCCCTGAAAACAGCCGTGGTTTTTGACGGCCGTAATATTTACGACGATGTACAGCTGCAGAAACAGGGCTTTGCCTACTACGGCATAGGACTGGCAACAGTGCGGCCGGATGCGGTGCTCATTTAACAATTAATAATTAATAATTAAACGTGTGAAGTAAGTGAATAGTCGTTCTACCGCTTACTTCATACATCAGAAAAATACACAAATATGAAAGTTGCCTTAATTACCGGTATCACAGGACAAGATGGCGCCTACCTGGCGGAGTTGCTGTTGGAAAAAGGGTACATGGTGCATGGTGTTAAACGCCGCGCTTCTCTTATTAACACCGAACGTATTGATCACATGTACCAGGACCCGCACAGCGAGCATGTGCGTTTTCGCCTGCACTACGGTGACATGACAGACAGTACTAACCTGATCCGCATTATACAGGAAACACAACCCGATGAGATTTATAACCTGGCAGCCATGAGCCACGTAAAAGTGAGCTTTGATACGCCTGAATATACTGCAAATGCAGATGGTATTGGCACTTTACGTATACTGGAGGCCCTGCGCATCCTGGGGCTCGAAAAGAAAACCCGCGTTTACCAGGCCAGCACCTCCGAGCTGTACGGCCTGGTGCAGGAAGTGCCGCAAAAGGAAACCACGCCTTTTTACCCCCGCAGCCCATATGCGGTAGCCAAGCTATATGCTTACTGGATAACGGTAAACTACCGTGAAGCTTATGGCATGTATGCCTGCAACGGCATCCTGTTCAACCACGAAAGCCCGCTGCGCGGCGAAACTTTTGTAACCCGTAAAATTACCCGCGGCGTGGCGGCTATAGCCCTGGGCCTGCAGGATAAGCTGTTTTTAGGCAACCTGGATGCGCGCCGCGACTGGGGCCATGCAAAAGATTATGTAGAGGCCATGTGGCGCATACTGCAGCAGGACACGCCCGAAGACTATGTGATTGCAACCGGCATCACCACCCCGGTGCGCGATTTTGTACGCATGTCTTTTGCAGAACTGGGCATTGAGGTAAAGTTCACCGGCGAAGGTGTGAACGAAACCGGCGTGGTAACAGCCTGCAACAACGAAGAATACCAGCTGGAAATAGGGAAGGAAGTAGTAGCGGTAGATCCGCGTTACTTCCGCCCCACGGAAGTGGAGCTGCTCATAGGCGACCCTACCAAAGCCAAAACAAAGCTGGGCTGGGAGCCTAAATATGACCTGCCCGCACTGGTAAAGGAAATGGTAGCATGCGACGTAGCGCTTTTTCGCAAAAAAGATGTAACCCAGTGGGAACACCTGGTAGGATAAGCCGTACAGATCATTAAAAGCAATCGTGGAATTGGTAAACAACAGCTAGAGTAATGCAAGCAGCAAACCGGGTAGTATTAAACACCGGCGCACTTTACGGACGGATGTTGATCACAATGTCAATCGCATTGTACTCAACCCGTCTTGTACTGAACGCCCTGGGCGCGGAAGATTATGGCATTTTTAGTTTGGTAAGCGGCGTTATCGTAATGCTTTCCTTTTTAAATGTGGCCATGACCATTTCTACCCAACGGTACCTTTCCTATTTCATAGGCGCAGGTGACCAGGAAAAATTAAAACAGGTATTTAACTCCAGCGTACTGCTCCATTTTCTGATGGGCATTACGCTGGTAATAATATTTGAAGTAGTGGGCATGTTCTTTTTCAACCAGGTATTGAACATACCGGCTGTAAGGCTGAACACGGCCAAAATAATATTTCACTTTACAGTAATCAGCACCTTTTTCACCATTGCTTCCGTACCATATGATGCTACGCTTACAGCAAGGGAAAACATGTTGCTGATTGCCGGTATTGGCATATGGGAATCGCTGGCCAAGCTGGGCATAGCCATTTACCTGCAGTATACGGCGTATGATAAACTGGTGGTGTATGGCGGCTTAATAGCATCTGTTACCATTATATCGCTGTTGATTAAACGGGTGTACTGCTCCGCCAAACACCAGGAGGCGCATATAAGAATACGCAGGTATTTCAGCAAATCGCTGTTAAAGGAAATGTTCTCCTACGCCGGCTGGAACATGTTTGGCGCAGGCAGTGTAGTAGCCCGTAACCAGGGCCTGGCCATGATACTGAATGTTTTCTTTGGCGCGGTTATTAACGCCACCTATGGTATTGCCAACCAGGTAAACTCGCAGCTAAGCTACTTTTCGGTAACCATGCTGCAGTCGTTAAACCCGCAGATCATTAAAAGTGAGGGCAGCGGCGACCGGCCCAGGATGTTGCGCCTGGCCATGATAGCCAGCAAGTTCTCCTTTTTTCTGCTGTCGTTCTTTGCCATACCGGTAATTATTGAAATGCCGGAGCTGCTGAAGCTGTGGTTAAAGAATGTGCCGGCGCATAGCATTATTTTTTGCCGCCTGATCATTATTGTGTCTATGATCACCCAGCTAACGGTAGGGTTACAGGTGGCCATACAATCTGTAGGCCGCATAAAAACCTACCAGATAGTGGTAAGCGCTTTGCTGATGCTGAACCTGCCGGTTTCTTATGTGCTGCTGAAAACGGGACTGCCGCCGCATGCTGTGCTGGTAAGCGCTATTTGCATAGAAGCCGTTACCTGCAGCTACCGGGTACTGGCGGCGCACCGGCTCACGGGCTTGTCTGTAAGCGAATACCTGCGCAAAGGCGTGCTTACCTCCCTGGTGCCGGTGGCGGTAGCTTTTTGCATAGCGCTGCTGCCGCAGCTGGTAATGGCACAGGGCTTTTTGCGGCTGCTGGTAACATGCTGCGTAGGCGGCGCATCTGTTTTACTGTGTGTGAAGTTCCTGGGATTAACGGCTTATGAGCAGGAGAAGATAGAAGGGATTATTATGAAAGGGCTTTCCAAAGTACAGCTCAGGTTTTCAATGGCCAAGGCCAATTGAACAAATTGACCCGTAAGGATATGAACATTTTATTTTATACAGACATATCGCCCTTTCCGGCCAATGGCGGGGAAAAGATCAGGAGCTATTACCTGATAAAAGCCCTGGCCCGCCTGGGACACCAGGTAATAGCGCTCATCCAGAATGAGGAGAACACGGACCTGGCCGGTTACCAGGTACCGAATGTAGTGTTTTACACGCATCCCAAAAGGCCCTATGACCTGCTGGACCGCGTGGCCGGTAAAAATTATTTCCGGCGTTCCCGCCAGGTGCTGCAGCTGTTTGATGAAGCATGTGCAAAACATGAGATTGATGTAGCGGTGCTGGATTATGGTTACATAGGCCATTATATACAATACTTTAACGACCGCGGCATACCGGTGGTGTTAGGCACGCATAATGCGCAGCCCATGATTACGGCGCAGGTGCCGGCGAACAGCCTGCTGGCCAGGCTGCGCCGCTTTCAGCTGGTAACGCTGGAAAAGCTGCATGAGCGCAGGTACTTTAAAAAAGCAGCTGCCGTGCTGGTGGTAAGCGAAGATGACCGCAGGTACCATGAGCAGTTCCTGGAAAAGGAAAAAATATTCTTTGTACCCAATTTCCTGGATGAAAAGGAATATTCCCTGACCGGGCAAAAGCAGCCCAAGGTGCTGGTAATGACGGCCAACTTTGGCCAGTATATGAACTTCCAGGGATTAAAATGGTTTGTGGAAAAAGTATGGGACGATGAGCTGGCAGAACGGTATGATATTTGGCTGGTAGGCAGGCGCTCCAAAGAAGCGCTGAAACAGATCACCGGCGCGGAGCATTATAAAAATATTACTGCGCTGGGCAAGGTAGATGATGTGAAGTGGTATATATCCGTAGCCAACGGCGTAATTATTCCGCTGCTGCATGGCAGCGGCACCCGGCTCAAATGCCTGGAGGCCATGGCGCTCAGAACGCCCATTATCAGTACATCCAAGGGAGTGGAAGGCGTGGCCAGCAAAAACTTCATTATTGCCGACAGCCCGGAAGATTTTAAACAAGCCATCCTCCGCTTCAAAGGGGATGCAGGAACAGGAGAAGCATTAAGAGCGGATTTTATGCGCGAGTACAGTGCAGATGTAAACACACAGCGCCTGCACCAGGTGCTGAACTACACGCTGTATGGCCGCGGGGAAACAAAGATCAGCGTGAAAAGTGAAATGGTGAACAGCTAATGAACAAAATGTTTAAAAAGCTCAGGATTGCAGCCTATGCGCTCGGCAATGCCCTTAACATACCGTTGGTAGGACAGTTAAAGGGTAGTGAGGTGATTGTGCTGCTGTCTGCCCCCTTTACTTTTAAGCTGCGCGACTTTAAAGACTATCCCTATTTCCGCAAGATCATTTTTGCATTAATAGCCCTGCTGGTGTTCCAGTGCATTACCGATGTGCTGGTGGTGCACACCAGCATGCAGGATTTCCTGCGCGGGTGGGCCGGCACTATCATGTCGATGGTGTCGTTTTTAGTGCTGTTCAGGATAATGGACACAGAGGAAGCGGTAATGACCTACATTTTCTGGGCCATGATAAAGAACATCCTGTTCACGGATGATATTGTTGACTCGGATATGTCGTTCTTCAAGTTTAAGGTTGTGCCCATTATAGCCTCTGCATTGCAGCTGATTTCGGTATACCTGTACAAGCGCGGCAAATTAACGCAGCTAATGATTATAATGGCTGTGGCCTGCCTGTTCTGTTTTGCGCACGATGCGCGTTCCAGCGGCATGCTGTTTTTCGTGGGCGCCGGCATCATATGGATCATGGGCCGGGGCATACGCATTACGCGCCAAAAGCTGTTTGCCATATTAATAATAGGCGCTGTAGCGTTTGAAACAGCCTATGTGTTTTACGTGAATGCGGTGCTGAGCAACGAAATTGGCGGCGGGCACTCCAGCGCCCAGCTAAAGCGGCTGGATAATCCGTATAACCCGTTTGAGCTGTTAATGACCGGCCGTGGTGAAACCTTTGCTGCCGTAACTGCCATTAGCGATAAGCCCCTGTTCGGGCATGGCTCATGGGCTAAAGATAAAGACCTCAAGTATTATAAGATAGTGCTGAGCTACCAGGATGAAGAGGAATTTGATCTGAAGAAAGCCGACTCGGTAGACCGTTACATACCCAGCCACTCTATTCTCATGGGAGGGTGGATCAGCTGTGGCCTGGGCGGTTTTATAGCGGTGTTCCTCATTTTCTGGTACCTCTGTAAAATGGGTTTTACCCTGGTGCTGAAAGGGCAGGACCTGCCTTTATACCCGTTGTATGTAATGCTTACCATTACCATGGTGTGGACCTTCCTGTTTTCACCCTTCCAGCATTTACGTTTTACCATCCCGGTTGTTGGCTGTATACTCATGAACGGGTATTACGACTGGCTGTACGGGCCTAATACAGATGAAGCGGAAGATGACGGCGAACCGGCCGATGTGGAAGAGGAGCATGTTATGCTGAATTAACGGTCAGCTGCCGGTTTTTAGAAAGGAAATTTGACTAACCGTAAAAATTGTTTTAGATGAAAATATGTTTCATTACACTGGGGGATATTAAATCAATAGCTACCATGAAAAGGGCGCTGGGCATGGCTAACCCCCTGCAGGCGCTGGGTTGGGATGTGTCCATTATTGCGCTGGACAGTGAGGAGAACCGCAGCCGTATATCCATTGAATGTAATGAAAATGTGCAGGTACATTATTACAAGGACTGTAGCGCGAAGGAAGAGGTAGCAATAAAAACCAGGCTGGTGAACCAAATATGCCCGGACTTTATTTACTTCTGCTCTTTCAGCTTCCGCAACCGCATTATTAAAAGCAAGCTGAAACACAAACCAAAAATACTGATAGAGCATTCTGAGTTGGCTTCATCCATACCGGATAACAAAGGGCCTAAGAAAATTGCCCTGCGCCTGCTGGAATATTACTCCGTGTATTATGCCGACGGGTTGCTGTGCGCCAGCCGCTACCTGGAGCGGGAATACCATAAAATGGCCCGGCAGCTGATGAAGAAAAGGCTGCCCATCCTGTATTCTCCCTACGCGTTCAATAATGATGTAATAGATGCCGCCAGGATATTGCAGCAGGAGCTGAACGAGCGCTATAAAAATAACACCGTGCTGTTATACATGGGCACCATGACCCGCAACTACGGCCTCTTTACCATGCTGCAGGCAGTGGAGCAGGTAACAAAGCAAAAGCCCGATATAAAGCTGCTGCTGCTGGGCAGGGGCCGCCACCTGGAGGAAGCAAAAACCTACGTGCAGCAGCATGGGCTGGAACCTTATGTGGAGTTTAAAGGCTACACGCCGGAAAATGAGCTGAGCTCTTATTTTGACAGGGCAGACGCCTTCATTTCTCCATTGAATGACACTGTACAGGACTGGGCGCGCTGCCCAAGCAAAATATATATGTATATCCCTTTCAGGAAACCCATCTTCACCAGCAAAATCGGCGAGCCCAAGGAAATATTCGGCGATGACGGCCATTACTTTAACACTAACCAACCCGATACCTTATCAAAACTAATTGCAGCACTGGCAGACGGCCGGCTACAGAAAACAGATGTAAACATCGACGAACATAGCTGGGACCAGCGCGCCGTTGATTTCACCAACTGGATCAGCGCGCAATATGCCGTTCGTTTTGCGGCTGCAGGCAGTGAAGTGTTTTCGTGAAAGGAGGCCATGCTTATTTAACAGGATTACCGAATACCGTATACACCAAGGCCGGTGGTGCATGCCATGCGGTTATTTGAAAAACTAAAGAGGTTTCAAGTGAACTATATCTATTACAAAGATCCTAAGGGAAATTTCGGGGACGACCTGAACGGCTGGCTGTGGCCTAAGCTGTTTGGAGAGGAAAAGCCCGATAACGATGCATTTATCGGCATCGGGTCTATACTATTCAATGGCTCTCCATTATTCAGAGGGCTGGAGCACAAAAGAAAGATTGTGTTTGGCACGGGCATACGCCCCGGGTATAAAAACTTCACCTGTGACGATACCTGGGACATCCGTTTCCTGCGCGGGCCGCTTTCTGCCTGCAACTTCAACAATACATACGAATACATTGCAGATGCCGCCTATGCCCTGCGCCTCACCAATGAATTTAACAGCATACGGCACATCAATAAGCAATATGAGGTAAGCGTAATCCCTTACTTTAAATCGCAGGAGTTCTTTGACTGGCAGGCCTTGTGCGACAAGCTGGGCTTTCACTACATTTCGCCTGCCGCAGAAAAGGGCGTAGAGTTCACCCTGCGGGAAATTGCCGCTTCAAAGTATGTAATAGCGGAAGCCATGCACGGCGCTATTATTGCCGACATTATGCGTGTGCCCTGGAGCCGCTTTGTACTGTCTACCCCGTTTACCGAAGGCGGCAAGGTGTCGGAGTTTAAATGGATGGACTGGCTGCATGCCATACAGCTGTATAATACAGAGGCTACGCACATACCGCTGTACCGCAAATCATCCCTGCATAAAAAAATAAAAGCGCTCACCGGCAATATGGTAAGCGCGGAGTTTTTAGTAAAGCGCATGGTGAAGGATGAGCTGTTGAACAAGCTGGCAAACATCAGCGACTATTACCTTTCTCCGGATAGCGTGATAAATAGTATTGACAGCCGCATGTTTGAAAAGGCCGCCCAGCTGAAGCAGGAGCAGGGCCGGCTTGTGGAGAGGCGGTGAGGAGGAATGAATAATTAATAATGAATAATTAAGGAGTTGTGACGGAGGAAGGTGGAGGAGAAAATAAAAAGCGATCTGACTATTTGATATACTATATGCAGCAAGCGAAGGTTTTAACAAAAGGAACGGGTAATTTCTTTTTCGGCTTCCATGACCTGGTGGCCTGGAATGCTGCAGGTGACAAATTGCTGGCACTGCGCATCGATAATATTTTAACGCCGCCTAACCCGGATGTTCCCTGTGATATTGGTTACGTGAATGGCGACAACACATTTGTAAAGCTGGGCGAAACCTATGCCTACAACTATCCCCAGGGCGCCCGCCAGCAATGGGTGGGCAATACCGACCTGTTTGTAGTGAACGACCGTATTAACGGCGCATGGCGCTCCAAAGTGTACAATACCGCTACCGGTGAATGCATGGAGCTGGAACATCCTACCCATGTAATTACGGATGACGGATGGGCATTTGGCCTGGACTATGCCCGCCTGTACCGTGTAGGCGGTTACGGCTATACCGGCCTGCCGGATGCTTATGCCAATGTGCATACACCGGAAAACTCCGGCATTGTAAAACATAACATTCATACAAAAGCAGCCTCCCTGTTGATATCCATTAAGGAGGTAGCCAATTTCCAGATGAACCCTAACCTTGGCAATCATCATTACCTCACACACCTGCTGCTGAACCCATCCCAGAATCGCATTGCCTTTTTGCACCGTTACAAGTTAAAGGACGGTGGCGAAACCACCCGCCTTATGACCATTGGCACAGACGGCAAAAATCTGAAATGCCTGGCCGCCGGCTTCCTGAGCCACTTTGACTGGAAAGATGATACGCACATTGCTATTTGGGGGCGCACCGGCAGCGGGGTTGAAAAGCTGAGAGGATCGCTGTTATACAAGCTCATGCCTTCCGGCCTTATAGCGCAGGCTAAAAAGCTGGTGAAAAAGCTGATGTACAGGAAACCGAAAGGCGCTGCCGCCAGGCCTAACTCCGCTTTTAACTGGCTGCTGTTCAAAGATGAGAACAACGCGGAGGCGGGCTACCTGGCAAAAGGCATTATTAATGAAGACGGGCATCCCATGTTTTGCCCCGCCAACCGCGACTGGATGGTATGCGATAATTACCCGGACGAGAACGGCATTCGCACGCTGTTCCTGTTCCAGTACAGCACGCAAAAGAAAATAGACCTGGGCACCTATAAAATGATAGATACCAAACCGGACCTGCAGGTGTCAAAAGCTTTCCTGGACGGGGTAGACAAAGGCATTATGAAAGCTTTTTCCCTGGAGCAGATGGCCTTTACCCGCAGCGGATTGCATTGCGACCTGCACCCGCGATGGAAAAAAGACGGCACCATGGTAGCCTTTGACTCTATTCATGAAGGGCACCGCCTGATTTACGGATTTGATGTAAGCGATATTGTGTTAAAAAATGGCACTACTGCAACCCATAGTTAAAGACAAGCTGTATATAAGGGGCTTTGACCTTATACGGCCCATTGCCGCCTTCAGCGTAGTATGGATCCATGGCTGCGAAACCAGCTTCTGGACCAAAAGGCTGAATGGGCTGAATGAGTATGCCGTGCCCGTATTCATAGCCATTTCCTTTTTCCTGTTTACGGGGCAGGTATTAAGCGGGCGTTTACAGCACTACCGGGAAATGGCCGTGGCGCGTTTTAAAAGGCTCATGATCCCGTTCTTTATCTGGACGCTGATATACCTGGCCATCCGCTACGCCAAATCCATGTACCTGCATGAGCCGTTTGAAGTGCCCCTGGTAAGCACTTTCCTGTTCAAAGGCAGCTCTTACCAGCTGTGGTACCTGCCCAACCTGTTTTACCTGTTCCTGATCTTCTTTCCGTTCCTGAAAGTAGCAGGACAGAATGTAAGGAAAGCCAACCTTACCTTAATGACGGTGATCATTATTGCGCTGGTGATCATTTTTTCCAATAATGCCGGCGTGCAGGAGGCCGACTGGTTTACCAGGCACCTGCGCCTGTACTTTGTACCGTCGCTGGTATCGGCCAGCATAGGTATGCTGTATTATCTGAATTACAACACCATTAAAAGTAAGTACGACGGAACGGCCCGTGTGCTGGTGCCGTTGCTGGCCGCGCTGCTGTTCATAGCGCAATATTTTCAGCCGCACCTGTTTGTATCGTTGCTGTTCATAGCGGTGCTGTTTGCCTGGGTGCTGTACCAGGTAAATATAAACAGCAGCTTTATCAAACGCCTGTCCGACAACTCCATGGGCATTTACCTGGTGCATGGCATTTTCCTGGAAGGCATTAAAACAGGGCTGAGTGTTGCCAAACACCCGGTAAGCGGCTTTTTACCAACAGTAGGGCTGATTGTGCTGGTATATGCGCTGAGCTTTATCACATCGGATGTTATGTCGAGGAACAGCACCTTGCGCAAATATTTTATGGGCAACTGAGCAATGATATATGATAGCGATACTACAACCATTTATACCGCATTACCGTGAGCAGTTCTTTAACCGGCTGCAGCAAAAAGCTGCATTTGACCTGTATTGCTATGAGGCAGACAAGCTGTCGCAAATGAATTTCAAACAGGGCCAAACACCTGTTAAACCGGTGAACGCCTTTAACATAGGACCTTTTATCATTTATAATCCTTTTACATTTTTTAAAAAAGATTACCAGGTGCTGGTGCTGATGTTAAACTTTTCGCATCTCTCCACATGGTTCATATTGCTCATGAAACCATTGCTGCGCCGCAAGGTGATACTGTGGGGGCATGGCATATCTGTAAAGCGTTACGTGCAGGAAGAGCAGCAGCCCGATTTTTTGCTGAAGTGGATGATACGCCTTTCAGACGGTATCTGGTTTTACACCAAAAAAGAGCAGGAAATGTGGCAGCGCGTAGTGCCTGCCGTAAAGGGGTATGCGCTGGGTAACACCATTTCAGATGTAGAAAGTATTCTGCAGCTGGATATGCGCGGCAACAAAGCCGCTATTAAAGCAAAGTACAACATCACACAGCCGCGGGTGCTCATTTACTGCGCACGCTTTAATGAGCCGGGCCGGCGCGCCGACCTGCTGGTAAAGCTGGTAGCGCAGCTGGACCCGCAGCAGTTCGGAATGATCATTATTGGCGATGGTAAGCTAAAGCCGGATTTTTCGCCCTATAAGCACGTATACGATTTTGGCGCGGTGTACAGCCGGGAACAGAAAGATGAGCTGTTTGCTGCCGCGGACATTTACTTTCAGCCGGGGTGGGTGGGCCTGTCTATTGTGGAAGCTATGGCCTACGGCAAACCGGTGTTCACCCTGCGGCGCACCGCGGAGCTGTTGCAGTGTGTGGAATACAGCTATATACAGGAAGGCTTTAATGGAATGATATTTGAAAACCTGGACGACTGCCGGCAGGCGCTCGGCAGTTTGCGTGATGAAGAAATTATTACCATGGGCAATAACGCGCGGGAATACGTAAAAAAAGAGCTGACCATGAACACCATGATCAGCAATGCCATGCAGGCGCTTACCAGTGTTGCCGGCAATTAAAGAAGAAACAAGAACCAGCAATGAAAATATTATTCATAGTACCGTCATACAAACCCGCTTACATATACGGGGGCACCATAGTGGTGATAGCCAGGCTGGCAGAGCGCCTGGTGCAGCTGGGCCATTCAGTAACGGTGTATACTACCACGGCCAATGGCAAAACAGAGCTGCAGGTACCGGTAGGCGAAACCGTGATGGTGAATGGCGTGGCGGTAAAATATTTTAAACGCATCACCAAAGACCACACGCATGCTTCGCCTGCACTGTGGCGCGCTACCTGGAAAACCGTGCGTGATTTTGATGTGGTGCACATACACTCATGGTGGAACTTCCTGGTGCTGGGCGCTGCCATGGTATGCAAAATGCGGGGTGTAAAGCCGGTATTGTCGCCGCATGGCATGTTCTGCGATTATGTGCTCAGCACCAACAACAGCCTGAAAAAGCAGCTGATCCATAACCTGCTGGGCAAGCGTTTGCTCAGGAATACCTTCCTGCACGTATCGTCGCACATGGAGTGGCAGGAGAGCATAAACTTCAATAAAAAGTGGAAGGACGACGGCGCTATGGTATTTAACCTGGTTGACCTGCCGGTGAAGGACTATGCGCGCAGGAACAACCATGTGTTCACCATCAGCTTCCTGTCGCGTATTGATCCTAAGAAGGGACTGGAAATATTGCTGTATGCCCTGTCGCGGGTGAGCTTCAGCTACCGCCTGCGCATAGCGGGCTCCGGGGATGAGGAGTATGTGCAAAAGCTGCAGCTGCTGGTAGCGGAGCTGGATATGGATGATAAGGTGGAGTGGGCCGGCTGGAAAGGACCGGAGGAAAAGTTCCAGTTTTTTGCAGAGTCGGACCTGTTTGTGCTTACATCGCTGAATGAAAATTTTGCCATTGTAGTGGTAGAGTCGCTGTACGTAGGCACGCCGGTGCTCATCAGCAATAACGTGGGGCTATCCCGTTATGTAAACGACCGCAAGCTGGGTTGGATCACCGGTATCGACAATATAGATGAGGTGGCGGAAAAGCTTACCGCCACTTACCATGCGCAGGAAGAGCGGCTGAGGATTTCACAGGAAGCCAGGAACGTAATAAACAATGATTTCAACGAAATCAAGCTGGCATTGGACTATGTTGAATTATACGAAAACAGCAAGTGAAAGAACGCCTGGCAGGTTGCAACTGGCAACCCGCCCGGGCGGGATTATAATAAGTAGCGGAATGAAAGGATTAAAAGCAGCGGCTGTATTAACATATGGCTTTATACTCTCTTACATAGTTTTATGGGCGCCCGCAAGGCGCGAGCACCGCGTGGACGGCATTTACCGTACACGGTTCGTACCCTTCAAGGGCACCTGGGACGATATGATGCATCCCAAGGGAAACAATGTAGCGGCGCACTGGGTAATGTTCCTGGGCAACTTTGCCGGCAACATCCTGCTGTTTGTGCCCTTCTCTTTTATTGTAATGCTGGTGTTCCGTATTACAAGCACACGCACAGTTATACTACTGGGGTTTTTAACCAGCGTGTGCATAGAGATAATACAGTACATAACGCATTGGGGCGTAGCAGATGTGGATGATGTGATGCTGAACACCCTGGGCGCTTTAATAGGCGCTTACCTGTGCCGCCCTTTTTTTAGCAGACTTAACATGCAATCATAAATGCAAACCGAGCTATCAAAATTTACAACAGGCAATTATCACCCGGGCGCCGGTAAGCTGAAAGTGCTGATATGGTATTTTTTTAACTACGGCGTTATGAACAGCGCTTTTCCCTGGCCTTATGGTATAAAGAGCGCTTTGCTGCGCATGTTTGGCGCCAGGGTAGGCAAAGGGCTGGTAATTAAAACAAAGGTGCGCATCAAAAATCCCTGGCGCCTGACCATTGGCGACCATTGCTGGATAGGAGAGAGCGTTTGGATCGATAACCTGGAGGACGTGGTGCTGGGCAACAACGTATGCGTATCGCAGGGTGCGCTGCTGTTAACCGGCAACCATGATTACAAGAAAAGTGATTTTCCTTACCGCCTGGGAAAAATAACAATAGAGGATGGCGTGTGGATAGGTGCCCAGGCAGTTGTATGCCCCGGCGTAGTATGCCGCTCGCATGCCATTTTAACCGTAGGTTCCGTAGCTACCCGCGAGCTGGAGCCCTGGGGCATTTACAGCGGCAACCCTGCGGTAGCGGTACGGGAGCGGGTGATCAGTGAATAATTAATAATTAAGAATGAATAATTAAGGGATTGGTGTTTGTTGGTTGGAATAGAGATGAATACAGCATAGAGAATATAAACACTGATAATTTTTAGTAATGGATATGGGAAAACGTGTACTGCTTATTGGAGGAAATTTTGCACCGGAACCTACGGGCATTGGTAAATATAACGGGGAAATGATGCAATGGCTGACTGCTAACGGGTACGACTGTACGGTAATTACCTCCTATCCCTATTACCCGCAGTGGAAGGTGCAATCGCCGTACGACAAAGGAAAGTCGTGGTATAAAAAAGAGAAACTGTCTGTAACAACTACGCTGAACGGCACCGCGCAGCTGCAGGAGCTGAAGATACACCGCTGCCCGCAGTATGTGCCGGCCGCCCCTTCCGGCGCTAAAAGAATGCTGCTGGATTTTTCCTTTGCCCTTTCGGCCTTTTTCAAAGTAATGCAGCTGCTGCCTGGTAAAAAGTTTGATGTGGTGATTGCCGTAGTACCGCCTTTTCACCTGGGCCTGCTGGCCATTTTATACAAAAAGCTGCGGGGCGCCAAATTCATGTACCATATACAGGACATGCAGATAGAAGCGGCCCGTGACCTGAACATGATAAAATCCAAAGCGCTGGTAAAAATGCTGTTTGGAATAGAGCGGTACATTTTTAAGCAGGCCGATATTGTAAGCAGCATTTCAGACGGTATGATACGCAGAATACAGGAAAAGGCAGGCAAGGAGATATTCTTTTTCCCCAACTGGGTAGATGTAACCTTGTTTTACCCGCTGGATGACAAGGCAGCGCTGAAACAGGAGTTTGGCTTTGCGCCTACAGATAAAATTGTCCTGTACTCTGGCGCTATTGGCGAAAAGCAGGGGCTGGAAGCCATTTTACATGCGGCCAAAACCTTTACCAACCGGCCGGAGCTGAAGTTCCTGATCTGCGGGTCCGGGCCGTATAAAGCCAGGCTGGAAGCACAGGCTGCTGCCATGGGGCTGCAGCAAGTGATCTTTTTCCCGCTGCAGCCGGTTGAAAAGTTTAACCGGTTTCTGAACATGGCCGATGTGCACCTGGTTATACAAAAGGCCAATGCCAGCGACCTGGTAATGCCTTCCAAACTCACCACCATACTGGCGGTGGGCGGGCTGGCGCTTATTACCGCCAATCCCGGCAGCAGCCTGTACGAGCTGGTGAACCGTTACAACATGGGCGTGCTGGTGAATGCAGAAGACCAGGAAGCGCTGAATGCAGGCATGCACCAGGCCATAGACCATGCGGATGCCGCTGCCATTAAACAGCATGCGCGTGAATATGCGGCTACTTATTTATCCATAAGCAAAATAATGTCCCGCTTTGAAGAGGCGGTAGTGAATGCCAACTAACAGCAGTATATGAGGATGCACCATCCTTATTACGCATAACCTTGACAACCTTCTTTATATGTTAGACCGATATCTCAAAATCAGCAGCATTCAGATTGTGGTGCTGGATTTTATAGGACTGAACGGGATCTTTTATCTCGTAAGGTTCTGGCTGCGGCAAAGCGGCGTACCTATACATATTGATGTTGACACTTTTTTGCTGGGCGCCAATATTGCCTGGATGATAGCCCTGTACACTACCGGTATTTATTTTGCCAGCCAGCAGCTGTCGTATGAGCGCATAGCGCGGAAAACATTGAACGGCATTTTCCTGTTCCTGTTAATGCTGCTGGCCTACCTGTTCCTGAACAAGCTGCTGTACTCGCGCATTTTTGTGATCCTGTACTGCTCCCTGTTTGTGCTCACGGTGCTGATAGACCGTTTCCTGTTTTACCTGGTTACCAACTATATACTGCGCAGCAAAGCCATACAAAAGAAGGTGGTGATACTGGGTTATAACGACGTGTCCAAACGCCTGGTGGATAGTTTCCTGGATGTAAAAAGCAACCTGCAGTTTGAAGGGTTTTTTGAAGAGTACAGCAAGGTGCACGAGCTTTCCTACTACCCGGTGATCGGTAACCTGGAGGAATGTGTGCCATACGCCAAGACCAATAATATACAGGAAATCTACTCCACATTGTCGCCGGAGCAGTTCCCCTACCTGTACACGCTGGCGCATGAGGCGGAAAAACATTTTATCCGTTTCCGTTTTGTGCCCGACTTCCGCATGTTTGTAAACCGGCAGATATATGTTGATTACTTTAATAACATTCCCATTATATCCCTGCGGTCAGAACCGCTGGATGACATTGCCAACCGCATCCGCAAGCGTATTTTTGATATTGTGGTAAGCGGGCTGGTAACCTTGTTTATATTAAGCTGGCTGATACCGTTGCTGGCGCTGCTGATATGGCTGGAGTCCAAAGGTCCCATCTTTTTCATACAGCACCGTACGGGCCGTAACAACCAAACCTTCCGCTGCCTGAAGCTGCGCAGCATGAAGGTGAATAAGGATGCAAATGAAAAACAGGCGTCCCGCAACGACAACCGCTTTACCAGGGTGGGCCGCATTTTGCGCAAAACCAATCTCGATGAAATGCCGCAGTTCCTGAACGTGCTGCTGGGCGATATGTCTATTGTAGGGCCGCGCCCGCATATGCTGCGCCATACGGAGGAATACTCCCGCATTATACAGCAGTACATGGTGCGCCACTTCCTGAAGCCCGGTATTACCGGCTGGGCGCAGGTGAATGGTTTCCGGGGTGAAATTACAGAAGAACACCAGCTGAGAAAACGTATAGAGCACGATATATGGTACATGGAAAACTGGTCGGTGTACCTGGATTTACGCATTATGTTCATGACGGTAATGAATACAGTGCGGGGCGATAAAAATGCCTTCTGATCGGAGAAACGCCTTGTTATAAGTAGTAAAAAGCGGGTAGATAAACCTAAAAAACATTATATTGTACTGGTTTCAGTAATGTCATCTTTTTAAAAAGATGCACAACTTGCAATACAATAAAACGGGAAGATTATTGTTTATATTCTGATACAAAAGCGGGATCCATAGTAAAAGCAACCCTTTAATCATCTAAGACCATTTAACATTGGGCACACGAAATCCGGGTTTCACAATGAAAGCTTCATCCTTAAATCGCTTTGATCTGTTAGGAAGCAGGGGCCTGATAGAAGATATTTTTCATGAGCTGAAATCTATCCTCTCCAGCATTCTGTCGAGTGTAGAGCTGATAGAGCTTTACGGCGGCAACAGCGGCAACGGGTTACAGGGCGAAAAGGCAACCAGCGGAAAAATAACACGGCAGGCAGGAGCCATTAAATCGCAGGTGATAGAGTTGGAATTCCAGCTGCAAAATGTGAGGATCATTCAACATATCCTGAACAAATCATTTGAACCCAAGAAAAACCTGACAAGCATTGTTTTTTTCCTGCGCAACTTTATACATGACGAACCGTATGACACGTTATTCGGATCTGCAGTGGAAGTAGAAATGAACAAGGAGCATGCGGATGCGTATATAGACGAGTTCCTGATAAGGCAGCTGGTGCTGAACATCTTTTTCTGGATGATGAAAAACTCCCCCACTAACCAGTCGCCGGGGCTGCGTTTTGTTTTTGAGGAAGATCACTTCGAGATCAACGGCAGTTTTTCCGCCAATGCGGCCAGCTATTTCTTTTCGTCTTATGCAGAACCGTACGATAACGGCAAGCTGCATTTTGATACGGAAATGCTGAACCAGCGTATTTATTACCTGATCTCCTACATTGTGGAGCTGCATGAAGGCAGCCTGAATGTAATGGTAGAGGGAGAAAAGAACGTGGAGATTTTGGTGAAAATTCCGTACCGGCCGGCGTATACGCTGTAGGCTAGGCATGTAAAATGTAAAATTTCAAATGTAAAATATCAAACGCTAAATGTAAAAGTAAGGGCGGTGTTTTATAAAGCACCGCCCTTACTTTTACATTCCCCTGAACTGCCACGTGACCCCCAGCAGGGCGCCCGCATTATCGGTTAGCTCACCCCAGTCCAGCGCCAGGCCAACATGTATCAGCAGCGGCAGGTCAGGCAGCTGGTAGCTGAACTCCTGCAGGCCGTAAAACTCATACCTGGAAGGAGCGAATACGCCGGCCTGTATGTCGCCGTAATTTTGCGTAAACGTTAAGCGGGTTTTTGCATACAAGGCGCGGCCAATCGTGTACATTAGCCCCAGGTGGCCGCCTACCACGCGGTTATTTACAATGTTCCGGCCTTTGCCTTTAAACGAGTCTACAGGTGCGCTCCAGTTAAACGGCTCAATATGGCCCGGGAAATATTCACTGGCCTTTTTACGGTCTATGAACAGGGGCGTGCCTATAATGCGGTCCTGGTATTCCCAACCGGTAAGGTAAATGCCGTTGTTGTAATAGCTTTCCCGGACATGCGACACATAAAAATCGTTCATCTGCTTGGTGTACAGGAATTCGCCTACCACTTTCTGCAGCCAGGCGCCTTCACGCTTGTTGGTGTAGGCAAGTCCCCAAAGGCGGTCTATATTACGGATGTCAATACCCTGGCCGGTTTCAAAAGGCATTTGCATATAAGCATGCAGGCCGGTAACATCGTTGTCCCAGTCAATAGTGCCTTCTACAATGCCGCGGTGGTCGCCCACACGGTTAGGCAGGTAGTTGCCGGCCACGGTGCCGTCGTTAGCTTCTTTGGCCAGCAGCACGTTCCAGAATGCGCTGAACGATTTATCTATTTTCGCCACGCCTTCGCGTCCGCCGCCCCATACGGCAAAGTGGGCAACACCTGCGCCTACCTTCAGCTTTTTCTTACCTACGCGTATGTACAGGTTTTTCTGGTGCAGCCAGCTATTGCGTATAAACTGGTCATGGTTGCCCATCCAGCCATGGCTGATCATTGCTTTAAACTGCACCCAGCCATTGGTGTAGGGAACGTTTGTATAATTGGTTATAGCCAGGCCAATTTGCGGTATGGGCAGCGCATTGCCGCTAATGCCCAGGGAGCCGCTGGAAAGGTCTTTATCCACTTCTCCAATGATCTCGTTATAGCGGCCGGCGCGCAGCTCCAGGTTTTTATAGCCGGCTTTTATATATCCCTGCTGAAAGAACACCTTTCCGAAATGATCATTATTATTCAGGTAAGCGCCGTATTTGATATAGAACTGTTTATTGTTGCCCAGCACATGCATATTGCTGAAACCTACCTGGGTAGAGAGGTCCGCCTTACGGTCGGTAATGGCGCCAAAGCGTTGTGAAGTGATCCATAAAGGCTGATAATCTTTGGTGGCGAAAGTGCCGGTAGTGCTTACTTGAATGAGTAATGAATCTGAGAACTGTGCATGCACCAACGGGATTTGCAGGCACAGTAAAACAGTCAGCAAAGTGATGGGCCGTTTCATAACTTTAATCCGGTTTTTCAATATCTGTAATATAGGCGCTTGTTAAAGATTGCTTGTGAAATTGCTCCGCATGAAAAGCCTATAGCGTGTAACATACAACAGCAATTTAACGGGGATTTACAGCATTTAAATTACTCGAATAAGTACAATCAGTTAAATGCAGTATTACGTCAAAATCCGCTTTGCTATTTATCTTTGGCGGCATGAACACCATGCCACCGTATCATGTGCTGGCCATTTCCGGCAGCACAAGAAAAAATTCCGCCAACCTGCAGCTGCTGAAAGCCTTTGCCGCCATGGCGGCGGGCCGGCTGAATGTAGAGATTTACCAGGCTATTGATACTTTACCGCATTTTAATCCCGACCTGGATGTAACACCGGCGCCGCCGGCCGTGCAAGCTTTCCGGGATAAAATAAAGGCGGCGGCCGGCGTAGTGATCTGCACGCCGGAATATGTGTTTACCTTACCGGGCAGCTTAAAAAATGCCCTGGAATGGATGGTGTCAACCACTATTTTCTCCGGCAAACCGGTAGCGCTCATCACGGCATCGGCCATGGGCGATAAGGCGCATGAGGCCCTGCAGCTGGTAATGAAAACCATTGAAGCCCGTTTTACAGCAGCTACCCGGCTGCTGGTTCGCGGTGTAAAGGGTAAGGTGGATGATGGCGGCAACATTACCGACGCTGCTACCCGGGCCGCGGTGGCCGGCCTGGTAAGCGCATTTGCCGGGCTTATCAGCAGTAATCAATCCAATCAGTAAAAAGTGCCATAAGAACCCTGTTCAATCCCACAGGGTCGTTTTCTCCTTTTGTACCTTTGTGCCGTACAAAATAAACCGCACATGCCCAGAACCAGGATACCGGTATATGACATTTACAGCATCATTCCCGGTCATACGCAGCACGATCTGCTGATAGAACGCCTGGGGCCGTATGTGCAGGAACACCAGCATTTGCACAGCCAGCACGGGCATTCTTTTTATCACCTGGTGCTGTTCACCGCCGGAAGCGGCAGGCATACCATTGACTTTACACACTTTACCGTACAGCCGTACCAGGTATACTTCATGATACCGGGGCAGGTGCACAGCTGGCATTTTGAGGGAGCGGTAGATGGCTACCTGGTGCACTTTTCACCGGCCTTTTTCCAGTCGTTCCTGAATGATCAGCAGTACCTGCAGCGTTTTGATTTTTTCAAAGGCGATGCAGCAGCCGCAGTGCTGAAAATACCGGCGCCGCTGCGCGAAACAGTACTGCAGCTGTTTGAGCAGATGCTGGCCGAGCTGGAAAAACCAAAAGAAGGCGGGCTGGATATGATACGTATGTACCTGCTGCAGTTTTTCATACAGCTGGAGCGCAGCAGCACCAAAGGCGTACAGCATCATATACCGCTGCAAAAACAGCTGTTGCTGAATAATTTTCAGCTGCTGATTAACCAGCATTACAACACCATTCGCCTGCCGAAAGAGTATGCAGAGCTGCTGTACATAACGCCT
>NZ_DASTRI010000180.1:0-34412 GCF_035761305.1 Chitinophaga sp.
GTGTCGTAAGTATCGCTGGCTTCGTCAATATCGTTGCGGCCCTTTTTATTGGGGTTGTAGGGCCGTACGTCCATAAAGGTGCCTTCGCTCATCCAGCGGCCTCTTACATCCTGGGTGATCATGATATATCCTGCCTTCAGGTAGCGGAACGTATAGCTGCGCCAGTAAGGCTTAAACTTATCCGCACCGTAAGGCGCACAGCTGTAAGGCGTGCGGGTCATCAGCATGGGATGCTTTTCACTGTTATCTTTAGGAATGTAGATAGACGTGAAAAGGCGTTTGCCGTCGCGCATGGGAATGTACACTTCTTTCTTGGTGTAGTGCTCGTACATCCAGAGGGAGTCTTCATTAATGGCTTTTGCAAAAGCCGGTAATACAAGCAGGATGGCAAGGGCCAGCCACAATTGTTTACGCATAACTTATGAGGTTTAGATTTTGATTGAAGCGCTGAATTTACAAACTTTGACGCAGGGCTTATCTATTAATTGATGGATGGATGCATATTTACATCAATTGTAAAACGGTACGCCCAAAATCGTAAATTAGAATATGCATATTGAACAGTTCCGCGATTTCTGCCTGGGCCTTAAAGGCGTAACAGAAGAATTTCCCTTTGGCCCCGATACCCTGGTATATAAGGTAATGGGCAAGCTGTTTGCCTTAACGGATATTAACAGCTTTGATACGGTGAACCTGAAGTGCGACCCGGAAAAAGCAGTGGAGCTGCGGGAACGCTATGATGGCGTAGCACCCGGTTACCACATGAATAAAAAGCACTGGAATACGGTGATGACGCAGGGCGGCGGCATATCGGACAAGCTGCTGTATGAATGGATCACCGACTCCTATAACCTGGTAGTAGCCAGCCTGCCCAAAAAGGTGCGGGACGAATTGTTAGGTTAGCCTGAATACGCTTGAATTTAGTTACTGCCGTTATGTTATGAACAAACAAGCCAATGAAAGAGGAGCTGTTATTAGCTGCAGCAGCTGCTGGCAGCAGCGGTAAATAACGGCCTGTTGCGGGTGTTCAGCCGTAAGGGGCAAAAGTAAAGGGTGAAGTACTACTGCTTCACCCTTTACTTTTATTACTTCATTTCTGCTACACTTTATTAATGGCTAGTATTACCCGTGAATAGCGGGCATAGCTGATCTCCACTTCATTACCCACGCGAAAGCCATTCAGCGCGCCGCGGGTCCAGTAGAACAGCCTTTTTCTTTTGGTGTTGGGCAGCACTACCATAAAGTTGGTTTGTGTGTCGTTGTTCTCATGGTACACGGCCTGCAGGGGTACCTGTAAGGTGCCTTTCTGCAATGCCATGAGGTCGCGCTTAATGGTAAAGTAGCGCACCTCTGTTACCTTGATCAATGCAAAAACCAATACTACAATAAAGCATAGCATCCAAACCCAAAACCAGCCATTGGTGTAGGAAAACAGGGATTGATCCGCCTCTTCGGGAGTGCTGTGTGTGTACAGGTATACCTGTGGAACTACGGCGGCTATGATCATCAGTGTAAGGCCAATCAGTACGAATTTAGTTACCTGTTTTTTGTTTTTCTTGAGGGCATCTTGTAGTAGAAAATGCTCTTCTGTGGTCATAAAAGAGAAATCCTGCATAAGTAAAATAAGGTTTTTCTGTTACTAATATAGTCATAAATGATTAATTGTTGAAATAGTATATATGTAATCTATTTCTATCAGATATTGATCTGATAAGGATTTCCGGGGAATTGTGTCCTTTTTGATTAGTTGTGGCAGGGGTAAAAACAGAAGGCGCTATCAATGAAGGTTTTATATAATGCAGCATTAAGTTGAACCAGCTTAATGCCATACGCAATATTATAGATGCAACGCACTGCGCCCGTTTTGTGTGTTGCAATCGCCTGAACATGCGCCTGTTTGCATCAGGCTGGCAGTCAAAAAAAAGCGGCTGTATATGTTTTAAATATACAGCCGCTGGCGATAGTTATCTATTGTACAATCAGCAATTGCGTTGTGCCTTTGGGCACGCCATCAATGCTTCGCTGTTTTCAATCCGTAATTCGTAATTAAACAATTCGTAATTGACTCACGCCTCTGCTTCTGCATACGCGCTTACCGGTTCGCAGGTGCATATCAGGTTACGGTCGCCATAGGTATTGTTTACCCGGCTAATGGAGGGCCAGAACTTGTTCACCTTTACATATTCCAGCGGGTAAGCAGCCTGTTGCCGGCTGTAAGGAAATGCCCATTCATTTTCAGTAATAACAAACTGTGTGTGCGGCGCATTTTTCAGTACGTTGTTCTGCTTATCGGCTTTTCCTTCTTCTATGGCGCGTATCTCTTCACGGATAGCCAGCAACGCATCGCAAAAGCGGTCCAGCTCTGCTTTGTCCTCACTTTCCGTGGGTTCTATCATAATGGTGCCTGCTACCGGGAAGCTCATGGTAGGAGCGTGGAAGCCGTAGTCCATCAGGCGTTTGGCCACATCTTCCGCTTCAATACCGGCGCTGCCTTTAAAGGGGCGCAGGTCTACAATAAACTCATGCGCGCAGGTACCGTTGCTGCCGGTGTACAGGATGTCGTACGCCTTTTCCAGTTTTGCCTTCATATAGTTGGCATTCAGGATAGCATATTCAGATGCCTGTTTAACGCCGTTAGCGCCCAGCAGGCGGATGTAAGCATAAGAAATAAGCAGGATGCTGGCCGAGCCGTAAGGTGCGGCAGATACTGCCTGCGCATTGCCTTTATTCAGTGACACGTGCCCGGGCAGGAAAGGCGCCAGGTGCGCGCCCACGCAAATAGGGCCCATGCCGGGGCCGCCGCCGCCATGCGGTATGGCAAAGGTTTTATGCAGGTTCAGGTGGCAAACATCTGCGCCAATGAGGCCGGGAGCTGTTAAGCCTACCTGTGCGTTCATGTTGGCGCCATCCATATAAACCTGGCCGCCGTATTCGTGAATGGTATTGCAAATGTCTTTTACGCTCTCTTCATACACACCGTAGGTAGAAGGGTAGGTGATCATAATACCTGCCAGGTCATTGGCGTGCGCCTGGGCCTTGGCTTTGAGATCATTCACATCTATATACCCGTTTTCCAGCGCTTTTACCACCACTACCTTAAAGCCCGCCATTACTGCCGATGCAGGGTTGGTGCCGTGTGCGGAAATAGGAATAAGCATTACGTTGCGGTGCGCTTCGTCACGGCTTTCGTGGTAGGCGCGTATAACCAGCAGGCCGGCGTACTCGCCCTGCGCGCCGCTGTTAGGCTGCAGGCTGCAGGCATCAAAGCCCGTGATCCTGCAAAGGTATTCGCTCAGCTCTTCGGTGATCTGTTTGTAACCCACAGTTTGATCTTTAGGCGCAAAGGGATGTATTTTGCCCCAGTGGGCCCAGCTCAGGGGTATCATTTCCGTAGCTGCATTCAGCTTCATGGTGCAGGAGCCCAGGGAGATCATAGAAGTGTTCAGGGAAAGATCTTTGTTCTCCAGCATCTTAATGTAGCGCATCATTTGGGTTTCGCTGTGATGGCTGTTAAACACCGGGTGCAGCAGGTAGGGCGATGTGCGCGCCAGCGAAGCCGGTATGGCCGCAGGTTTTTCAGGTATGCTGCTTATGCTTACCTGGCCGGCGTCAAATAAGCCCAGCATGTCGTTCACATCCTGTATGGTAGTAGTTTCATCCAGCGAAATACCGATGGTGTTATCTGCGCTGAAGTAACGGAAGTTAATGCCTGCTTTTTCTGCCTTAGGCTTAATGCTTTCCGCTGCGGCTTTTACGTGTATAGTATCAAAGAATTGCTGTTGCAGTACTGTAATGCCTTTGGCCTGCAGCTTTTCCGCCAGGATGCCGGTAAGCAGCGCCACGCGGGTGGCTATACGCTGTAAGCCCTGCGGGCCATGAAATACAGCATACATGGCGGCCATATTGGCCAGTAATGCCTGCGCGGTGCAGATGTTGGAAGTGGCTTTTTCGCGTTTAATGTGCTGCTCACGGGTTTGCAGGGCCATGCGCAGCGCGCGGTTGCCCTGGGCATCGATACTAACGCCTATGATGCGGCCGGGAATGGCGCGTTTAAAATCATCCTTTACTGCAAAAAAAGCAGCATGCGGGCCGCCAAAGCCCAGGGGTACGCCAAAACGCTGTGCGCTGCCTAAAGCGGCATCGGCGCCCAGCTCTCCCGGGGGGGTAAGCAGGGTAAGGGCCAGCAGGTCCGTAGCCATGGCCACATAAGCGCCCGCGGCGTGTACCTTTTCAATAAAAGCACGGTAGTCTTCTACCGCACCCAGGTCGTTGGGATATTGCAGCAGGGCGCCAAAGTAGGCGGCATCCGGCTGCACGGTTTTATAATCGCCGTATACTACCTCAATACCCAGGGGAGTAGCGCGGGTAAGCACCACATCTTTGGTTTGCGGGAATACGTTGTTATCTACAAAAAACTTAGGCCGGGTAAGGTGGTCATGATCGCGGTTCAGCGCATTAAAGAACATGGTCATGGCTTCGGCTGCTGCTGTAGCCTCATCCAGCAGGGAGGCATTGGCTATGGGCAGGCCGGTAAGGTCGCTTACCATGGTCTGGAAGTTGAGCAGGCTTTCGAGGCGGCCCTGTGAAATTTCTGCCTGGTAGGGAGTGTACTGGGTGTACCATCCCGGGTTTTCAAATATGTTACGTTGTATTACACCGGGCGTAATAGTATCGTAATAACCCTGTCCTATATAGTTTCGGAATACTTTGTTTTTAAGCGAAACCTCCTTGAGGTGCCGCAGGTAGTCGCTTTCACTCATGGCCGCCGGTATTGCCAGCGGTTGCTGCATACGGATGCTGCCGGGCACGGTTTTGTTCACCAGCTCATCCAGGGAGGAAACACCGATGGTTTCCAGCATCTGGTTGGTTTCAGATTGGTTGGGCCCGATGTGACGGGGCACAAACTCACTTTGTTGAATATCAAAAAGATTCATGATGCAAAAGCAGGTAGTTTGAAAAGAATGTGCAAAACTATAACGATTTTAAGCAACTGCCAAACAAGCTACGGGGTTGTGGAAACTGTGGTGATAAAAGGCAATAGGAAAAGGCGGTGTTTGTCATGCGATTGTAAGCGGGAAAGCAAAAAGTAAAAAGCAAAAGGTAAAAAGTAAAAAGCAGGAAGCCAAAGGATACAGCCTAATGCCGGTACACAAAGCATAAAGCATAAAGCATAAGGCTGAAAGCGCAAAGTCAGGAAAACCAAAATAGAAGATCTAAGGCAGAAAGTTCAATGCCGGTACATAAAGCAAAAAGCGTAGGGTTGAAAGCGGAAAGCCCGAAATCAAAGCTAAAAGTCTAATGCCGGTGCACAATGCCAATACCGAAAGATCAAAAACAAAGCAGGAAGTGCAAAGCCCAAGGCTGTCCGCAACACATTTATCGCGGCAATCTATCCGCATCAATCAGCTTTTTGCTTTTTGCTTTTTACCTTTTGCTTTTTGCTTTCCGCTTCCCCTATCTTTGCAGCCAAATGAACCACTTACTAGAGAACTGGGAGCTGAAGGCAAAAGAAAAGCAGAAGGCTAATAAGCAATTCCTGCAAAAGCTGCAAACCAAAAAAGGCAAAGGGGTTGAAAAGCTGCTGCCCGGCCTGCACGAAGAGGCTTTTTCCCACATTGACTGCCTGCAGTGCGCCGGTTGCTGTAAAACTATTAGTCCCCGGTTTAAAACGCCCGATATTAAACGCATTTCCAAACACCTGGGCCTCAAAGAGTCGGTATTCATTGAAACTTACCTGCGCCTGGATGAAGACGGCGATTACGTGGTAAAACGCTCACCCTGCCCGTTCCTTGGGGCCGATAATTATTGCAGCATTTACGAAGTGCGCCCCGGCGACTGTGAAAATTATCCTTATACCGATAGCTACGACTTTTTTAAACGCCCCAATACTACCTACCTGAACAGCACTATCTGCCCGGCTGTATATTATGTGCTGGAAAGATTAAAGGCCATCATGAAATAACCCGAATAAAAAAGATGTAGGGGTTTATGCAGGGGGGAGTAGTTGCGCAGCAATGGCGCAGCAATAGCTCCCTAGGGAAAACCCCGTTTTTCCGCAGTTGCACCCGAGTAGCGCAGCAGTTGTGCAGGGGGAAAACGGCGTACTTTTAAGAACAGCGGCCCTATAAACAGCTATTGTTGCATTAACAGCTTATCGTCGGCCAGCCCTTTGCGGTAGCCCTCCACCCCCATAAACAGCCATTGTTGCATTAACAGTCAAAAGCCGTATAAATCAATTCGCGGCAACAAAGCCGGCCAGCCTGTTGCTTCATGGTTATTTACGCCCTGAGATCCAGCTTGCGCATGGCCGGGGAAATAATGTAGGTAGTAACCACCACTCCCAGCGTTACACAGCCCCCGAATACAACAGAAGGCACCAGCCCCAGCAGGCGGGCTGCAAAACCGCTTTCAAAAGCCCCCAGCTCATTAGAAGAGCCTACGAACATAGAGCTTACAGAGGCTACCCGCCCGCGCATATCGTCCGGCGTTTTTAACTGCAGAATGGTTTGCCGGATAATTACGCTGATCCCATCCAGCATGCCGCTTATCAGCAGGGCAACAAACGACAGGTAATAGCTTTTAGACAGGCCAAAAACAATAATGCACAAGCCAAAGCCAAATACAGCCGCCAGCAGCTTAATACCGGGCTTATTCACCAGCGGCCGGTAAGCCAGTATGAACATGGTAAGCAGCGAGCCTACTGCCACCGCAGCCCTTAAAAAGCCAAACTCAAGCGAGCCAACATGCAGTATATCTGTGGCAAAAGCCGGCAGCATGGCTGTGGCGCCGCCAAACAGCACGGCAAACATATCCAGCGCCATGGCATTCAGCACCACCTTTGTGTTCCATACAAAGCGGATGCCCCTGGTAAGGCCTTCTACAAAGCCTTCGCCCTGGGATTTATAGTAAACGGGCTTGGGCTTTATCTGTAGCAGGGAAAGCAGGGATAGAATAAAAAAGCCTACCACCACCAGCATAGACCAGTGCACCCCAAACAGGTGAATAAAAAGCCCGCCTAAAGCCGGGCCGGTCATGCTGCCTATTTGCCAGGCGCTGCTGCTCCAGGTAGAGGCGTTGGCATAAAGCGGCCGCGGCACCAGCAGGGCCAGCATGGAAAAGTTGGATGGGCTAACGAAGGCCCGTACAATACCGCCAAAGAACACCATCAGGTATATGAGGTTCAGCACCCACTGGGTTTTAAGGCCCTGTACCGCGCGGTCCCAGGTAAGCAGGAACAACGCCGTGCCAATAACAATATAGGCAGCCATGCAGGCCAGCAGCATGCCCCTTTTTTCCCGCTTGTCTACCAGGTGGCCGGCAAAGGGCGCCAGCACCAGGGCAGGTATCACTTCTGCCAGGCCTATGAGCCCCAGCGTAAACGGATCATGGGAAAGGGCATACACCTTCCATTCAATGATCGTGAATTGCATGGTAAGGGCGAATACAACGGCAAAACGGATAATGAGGTAAAAGTTAAATTCCCGGATGCGTAGAGAGGCATATGGGTCATTCTTAGCAGTAGTTACCGTGTCCAAGCTGATGGGTTTTGTTGAATAATAAGGTGATACAAATTTAAAATAATTGCCTGAAATGTAAAGTGCGAAATATGCAAATCCACTATGGCAGCGCTTTTTAGCCTGTGTGGCAAATGCTTTTCATAAAATTTGCCGCCATTGCCAAAGTAAATGTTGAGCGGTAACAGTCATCCCTGTAAGATGATTATTTTTATAGTCAATTACCGCTATTATGAATGCATTTCGTTTATGGATGGCCGTACCTGTGCTGGCGTTTTCCATTGCCTGCCAGGGCGCCCCGGAATTAAAAGAACCCCCTGCCCGTAAAGCCCGCTTACAGCTGGTGACCAATAAAATACTTTCTCCTGTTGCCTTTGGCGTGCCGGGAGATGGCAGCGGGCGGTTGTTCATTTGCCAGAAAGAGGGGAAAGTTTGGATGGTGCAGAACGGGCAGCTGGCGGCCCAGCCTTTCCTGGATGTAAGCGGTGAAATGGTGCGCATTAACCCGGGTTATGATGAGCGCGGGCTGCTGGGCATTGCCTTTCACCCGCGGTTTAAGCAAAATAAAAAGTTCTATGTGTATTACAGCGTGCCTTCCGCTACGCCCGGCAGCAACCATAAAAGCCGTATAGCCGAATTTACGGTATCGGCTGGCAACCCCAATATGGCCGACCCGGCCAGCAAGCGGGTAGTAATGGAAATAGAAGAGCCGGAGTCAAACCACAACGGCGGCAACCTGGTATTTGGGCCCGACGGCTATTTGTACATCAGCGTGGGCGATGGCGGCGGTGGCGGCGATAAGCATGGCAAAACAGGTAACGGCCAGAATTTGAACACCCCTTTGGGCAAAATATTACGTATAGATGTAAACGGGGATCCGTATAAGATACCTAAAGACAACCCCTTTGCAGGCCGCACAGATGTGCGCCCGGAAATATGGGCCTATGGCCTGCGCAACCCCTGGCGCATTTCCTTTGACCGCGCTACCAAACAGCTGTTTGCGGGCGATGTAGGGCAGAATAAATATGAGGAGGTAGACATCATTAAAAAAGGCGGCAACTATGGCTGGCGTATAATGGAAGGTTACCACGACTATAATGTGCCTGACGGCGCCGATAAAAGCAAGCTGATACTCCCTATTGCTGAATATAGCCACGATGTGGGCATTAGCGTAACAGGCGGCTATGTGTACCGCGGCAAAGCTATTCCGGCGCTAAAGGGCAGCTATGTGTTCGGGGATTATAACGGCAAATCGTGGGTGCTGGTACAAAATGGCAGTAAATGGGAACGGGCCAACCTGGAGCTGGATGGCCGCCCTGAAACCGGCTTACAGATATTAAGCTGGGGCGAAGATGAAGCAGGTGAGCTATATATGCTTTGCAGTTCTTCAACAAGTGATGGTTTTAAGGGGTACGTGTATAAATTGGTAGGATTTTAGCGGTAATGTTTTGTTAAACCACTATTTATCCACTCCCAGGAGAGCCATTTTTATTTTAAATTTGATAAAGTTCAATTGTTCCATATGAGAAGAATGAAAGTGATTATACCGGTGTTACTGATCGTGATTTCCGGTGGCGTTCTGGCTTTCAATAAGTTAGGCAAAGCAAGCGATCCTCCCGGCCGGTATGAGATTATCATGAACCTGGTAGGGCAGATACTGAAAGAAGGGCACTATCAACCCAAACCCCTGGACGACGCTTTTTCCAAAGAAGTATTTACCAAGTACTTAAAAAACCTGGACAGCGAAAAGAAGTTTCTCCTCAAAAGCGATATAGATAAGTTAAACGCTTTATCCACCCACATTGATGATGAGCTGCAGGGCGCATCCCTGGACTGCTTTAACGCAGTAAACAGCATTATCAAACAGCGCGTAAAAGAAGCCGAACAAATATATCCTGCCATACTGGCGAAGCCGTTTGACTTCAGCAAAAATGAAGAGGTGGTGCTGGACCCCGATAAGCTGGATTTTCCGGCCGACGAAGCTGCCCGTAAAGAAGCCTGGCGCAAAGTGCTGAAATACCGCACCCTGGAAAAATTAACCGACCTGCAGGAAATGCAGGAAAAGGAAAAATCCAAACCCGGCTTTAAACCTAAAACAGATGCTGAGCTGGAAGTGGAAGCACGCGCCAAGGTAAAGCAGCTATATGACCGGTATTTTGACCGCCTTACCGCCAAACAGGACGATAACGACCGCTTTAGCCTGTATGTAAACGCCATTACCACTACCATGGACCCGCACACAGACTTTATGCCCCCTGCTGAAAAAAGATATTTTGAAGAACAGATGGCCGGTAAGTTCTATGGCATTGGCGCACAGCTGAGGGAAGAAGATGATAAGATAAAGATCGCAAGCATTGTAACCGGCAGCCCCAGCTGGAAACAGGGGCAGCTGAAAGCCAATGACGTGATCCTGAAAGTAGCGCAGGGCGATAAAGAGCCGGTAGACATTACCGGTTATGCCGTGGAAGATGCGGTAAAAATCATCCGGGGAGCCAAAGGCACTACCGTAAAGCTTACCGTAAAAAGTACGGATGGTACCGTAAAAGAAATTGCTATTGTACGTGACGAGATTGTGCTGGATGATACCTTTGCCAAATCGGCCATTATCAACGGCCAGCATAAGATAGGATATATTTACCTGCCTGAGTTTTACGCCGACTTCCAGGACCGCAACGGCGCCCGTTCCGCCGTAGATGTAGCCAAGGAAATACAAAAGCTGAAAGCGGAAAATGTGGAAGGCATTATACTGGACCTGCGTTATAACGGCGGCGGCTCACTGCAGGATGTAGTGCAAATGGCCGGCCTGTTCATACCGGAAGGGCCTATAGTGCAGGTACGTTCCCGCGGCGGTGAAAAAATAGTGCTGCCCGACCGTGATAAGAATGTGCAATATGATGGCCCCCTGGCCATTATGGTAAATGAGTACAGCGCTTCTGCCTCCGAAATTATGGCGGCCGCCATGCAGGATTACAAGCGCGCCGTAATTATCGGCAGCCCCTCAACCTTTGGTAAAGGCACTGTGCAGCGCATGTATAACCTGGACGATTTCTTCCCCACCAAACCGGAAGTAGGTCCGCTGGGCGCGTTAAAGCTAACGGTACAGAAATTTTACCGCGCCAACGGCGGCTCTACCCAGCTGAGGGGAGTAAGCTCAGACATTGTGCTGCCCGACCCTTATTCTGAAGTTGGAGAGCGGAAAGACGAAGATGCGCTGGCCTGGGACGAAATTCCCAAAGCGAACTACACCACCTGGTACGACCCGGTAAATGTAGAAGCGCTGAAAAAGAAAAGCGAAGCCCGCGTAAGCAGCAACGAAGCGTTTAAAACCATGACGGAGAACATAAACGCTATTAAAAAAATAGACAAGCAGGAGTCTTACTCGCTGAACCTGGCTACCTATAAGGCCGAGCAGAAGAGCAATAGCGCCGCATTGAAGAAGTACGATTCTGTGAACGATAAGGTAAAAGAGCTGAACATTGCCAACCTGAAAACAGACCTGGACAAGCTGGGTAACGATACCAGTAAGCTGGCCCGTAATAAAGACTGGCTGAAGTTCCGCGCAAAAGATCCTTACCTGGATGAGGCGGTGAATGTGATGAACGACCTGATTGTAATGTCTTATCCGAAAATGAAATCAAAGCCCGGAAGCAACTAACGCTTTAAGCTAAATACATAAAGCAGAACGCTGATCGCCATGTTGGGATCAGCGTTCTGCTTTTTTTATATTTACAGCATCAACCTTCAGCAGCGCGGCGTAGGTGCGGCGCAAAAAAATACCGGCAATAGGTGCGCGCAGGAAGGTTTTGTGAAGCTGCGCGGTTATTACCGGAAATAAAATCTATGTTTTGTATGCATACTAAATTCAGCATTGCAACCCTGGGCAGCCAGCCCGAAACCCTTGCCGCTTTATCAGACCTGATTATTGATACAGTAGCCAACGGCGGCTCTGTTAGCTTTATGCATCCGTTAGCGCCGGAACAGGCCCAGGCATTCTGGCAGGCATCGCTGGCAGCTGCCGACCGCGGAGAGCGCGTAATACTGGGCGCTTACGACGGCCCGCTTTTAATAAGCACCGTAACCCTGCTGCTCGATTGCCCGCCTAACCAGCCGCACCGCGCAGAAATAGCCAAAATGATGACGCGCATGCAGTACCGTGGGCAGGGCGCTGCGCGCATGCTGCTGCAGGAGGCGGAACGCATTGCAGCCGAACGTGGTAAAACCCTGCTTACGCTCGATACTGCGGAAGATGAAGGCGCTGCGGGCCTGTATGATAAAATGGGCTATCACCGCACCGGCGTAATCCCCGACTTTGCATTAAAGCCATATGGCGGCCTTACGGGCACTATTATTTACTGGAAAAAGATTGGGAGAATGTAAAATGCAAAATATTAAATGTAAAATGTAAAAGTTAAGTGAGCAGCACCGCTGCATTAACTTTTACACTCAACATTTTACATTTAATATTTTAGATTTTTAACTGCATCATTAATCCGCCAACATATTAATGAGGTTCTGCAGCTCATCAATCTTGTACTGTTCCTTATCATCCTGGAAACATTTAGACAGCTCCTCCAGCAAAAAGCGGATGATCTGTTTGTTTGATTGCGGCCGGTAGTAGGCCGGCACCGGCGGTACAGATACTCTTTTCAGGTAGGTTTCTACATCCTGGTGGGAGTATATTTGCCCCTGCATGGGATCTATGAAGAACAGGATGCGGTAATCTTCCGGTTTGGGCGGTTCTGCAAAATCGTAAAAAGAGTCGAAGTAGGCCAGTATGAACTGGCGGGGAATATTTACAGCGTATACCGGCAGGTCCAGCATAGCGCACAGGCTCTGGTAAATAATGCCGTTGGTAATGGGGTTGCCTCTTTTGGCTTCCATCACCTGGTTAATAAAAAACTGGTTCTTACGCATGTAAGCAACTTCCTCACCTTTTAACCCAAAATAGTTATAGATCATGCTGTTGAGCACATTGATCTGCTCCAGCGGGGTAAGGTAATTATTCAACTCCAGCCATATGTTGCGTTTAATGCGCTCAATTTCGGTCATTACAGGGTTGGGCTGCATATCGGGAAACTGGTAGCGGGCCACCAGCATGGCGCCCTGCAGCAGGTCCGGCGTTTCTACCCGGTTCCAGTGCTTTATGGCCACCTGCAGGTCCTGGTAGTGCACACGGTGTATCAGCTGTTCAATTCTTTCCTGTATGGATTCATCTATGGTGTTTTCCCATAAATGCTCCAGGTTAGGAATAATTTCTTTCCCAAACAGCAATATCTTATTGGCTACGGTATCAAATACTTCCTGATCCGGATCGTCCAGCAAATGGAACAGCGCATTAATTTCTTTTGTTTCGTTCATACGCATCACAAATTGGCAATGTGCATATCTGCACATCTGCACATTATTCAGTCTTCTTCTTTCTAGGCGGCGCCTTTTTCTTGGGCGGGTTGGCTTTTACATCTTCAATAATAGCTTTAGCTTCTTCCACGGTAATTTCCGCAGCGTGGTCTATCCGCTCTTTTGGTATTTTGTAGTTCCTCAACCCTTGTTTGATATACGGTCCGTAAGGTCCTTTTAATATCTGTATTTTTTCTTTTTCAAATACCTTAATGGTGCGTTCGTCTTTGGCGGCCCGCTTTTCTACTATCAGCGGCGCTACTTCATCCAGCTCCACGGTGTAAGGGTCCATTTCCTTTTTAAGGGAGTAGAACTTTTTGTCGTGCTGCGCGTATGGGCCAAAGCGGCCTATGTTCACCGTAACTTCCTGGCCTTCAAACATGCCCAGGTTGCGCGGCAGGCGAAACAGCTCCATGGCTTCGGGCAGGGTAATGGTTTCAATGCTTTGGGTGGCTTTTAGCTTGGCAAAGCGCGGCTTTTCCTCATCTTCGGCCTTACCTATCTGTATCATGGGGCCGTAACGTCCCATGCGGGCTACGATGGGTTTGCCGGTTTCAGGATCTTCGCCTAACAGGCGCTCGCCTTTTACGCGTTCTGCCTTTTCCAGGGTGTTGGCCACATCCTCATGAAAGGGCTTATAGAACTCGTTGAGCATTTTATTCCAAACCTTTTTGCCGTTGGCTATTTCATCAAACTCTTCTTCAATTCTGGCGGTAAAGCCGTAATCCATTACAGAGTCGAAGTACTGGTTCAGGAAGTCCGTTACAATCATGCCCAGGTCTGTGGGAAACAGCTTGGACTTTTCTGCACCGGTATTTTCGGTATCAGCGTTTTTGCTGATCTTATCGGCCTTTAGCACCAGTATACGAAACTCTCTTTTTATGCCTTCCTTATCCCGCTTTTCCACGTATCCCCGCTTTTGGATAGTGGTAATGGTGGGGGCGTAGGTAGAGGGGCGGCCTATGCCCAGCTCCTCCAGCTTTTTTACCAGGCTGGCTTCCGTATAACGGGGGGCGGGGCGGGTAAATTTTTCAGTGGCCTTCATTTCTTTCAGGTCTACCACCTGCTTTACGGTTAGCGGCGGCAATACACCTTCCTGGTCTTCTTCATCGCTGTCCTCTTCATCGCGGCCTTCCATGTAAATTTTCAGGAAGCCGTCGAACTTGAGCACTTCACCGCTGGCGGTCAACTCTTCATGATTGGTGGATATATCTATTTTGGCAACTGTTTTTTCCAGTTCGGCATCGGCCATCTGGCTGGCAATGGTACGTTTCCAGATAAGCTCATACAGCCGGCGGGTATCACTGTCGTCTACAGTAGCATTGTCCATATAGGTGGGCCGGATGGCTTCGTGCGCTTCCTGGGCCGATTCGTTCTTGTTCTTAAACTTGCGGTGCTGATGGTACTTTTCACCATAGCTTTTGTCAATAGCCTGCTTAATATCCGTAAGCGCCGTATCAGAAAGGTTTACAGAGTCAGTACGCATGTACGTGATCTTACCGCTTTCGTACAATTTCTGGGCCAGCAGCATGGTTTTGGAAACGCTGTAGCCCAGCTTGCGGCTGGCCTCCTGCTGCAGGGTAGAGGTGGTAAAAGGCGCTGCGGGCGATTTTTTGGCGGGCTTTACCTGTATATCCTTAACTGAATAGGTAGCGCCAATGCACTGCTGCAGGAACTTTTCAGCGTCTTCCACGGTTTTAAACCGGGAGGGGCCTTCTGCCTTAAAGCTCATCACCTTGCCCTGGCTGTCTTTGGCGGTAAAAAAGGCTTCTACCTTAAAGCTGCTTACAGGGGTAAAGGAGTTGATTTCGCGTTCCCGCTCTACAATTAAACGTACGGCCACGGATTGAACGCGGCCGGCAGACAGGGAGTTACGCATGCTCATTTTACGCCATAGCACGGGCGACAGCTCAAAACCAACAATCCGGTCCAGTATACGGCGGGCCTGCTGGGCGTTTACCAGGTTCATATCCAGCAAACGGGGCGATTGTACGGCCTTTTCTATAGCGGGCTTTGTAATTTCATGAAAAACAATGCGTTTGGTGGATGTGGGGTCCAACCCCAATACCTCACACAAATGCCATGATATGGCTTCTCCTTCCCGGTCCTCATCCGTTGCCAGCCAAACCTCATCGGTATCTTTGGCAAGCTTCTTTAACTCCTTCACTATCTTTTCCTTATCTTCGGGAATAGCATATTTAGGTTTGAAGTTATTATTAATGTCGATACCCATATCGTCCTTTTCCAGGTCGCGTATGTGCCCAAAACAAGATTTTACCTCAAAGTCGTTACCTAATATTTTTTCAATGGTCTTAGCCTTGGCCGGGGACTCAACTATAACTAGATTTTTTGCCATGAATGCCTTCTTTATTGCGAGCTAAATATGCAAAAATTAATATAAAAAATACAAATACGATTTTTGCAAGTATAGAAATTAAGGGTGAAAATAAAAAATAAGGCTTTGTTTTATTGCGTTATAGGTTGTTTTAATATGAATTGTGGGAGGGGGAGAGGATACATGTGGGCGTATATTCATATATTCGGCGTTTCAGACGATAAAAAAAGGATTAAAAGGATTCAATTATGGAGATTGTAATTATAGGTGCGGGTAATGTAGCACATTGTTTCGGACAATTATTAAAGATCAACGGACACCAGATTAAACAGGTGATCAGCCGCAGCGAAGAGAGCGCTAAGGAGCTTGGTGAAGTATTGCATGCGCCGGCCACCACCGATTTACTGGATATTTATATGGAGGCGGATGTGTACATACTGGCTGTGAGCGACGCCGCCCTTCCGGGCCTCAACGATGAGCTGCGCCTGGGCAAACGTATTGTAGTGCACACTGCGGGGGCAGTGCCGCTGGAAGCCATTAGCCGCATATCTACCCATACAGGTGTGTTATATCCCCTGCAGTCTTTACGCAAGGAGATTAAAACCCCGCCGCCTATACCTATTATGCTGGAAGCAGGTAATGATGAAGTGCTGCGCCGCCTGCAGTCACTGGCCCAAAGCATTGCATCGCGTATTGAGATCGTAAACTCGCACCAGCGCCTGCAGCTGCACCTGGCTGCCGTACTGTGTAATAATTTTACCAACCACCTGATTGCCAGGGCTAAAACGTACTGTGAGCAGGAGGGGTTGGATTTTACCCTGCTATACCCCATTATAAAGGAAACTTTTGAACGCCTGGAAAAATACCCGCCGGAAACTGTACAAACCGGGCCTGCCATGCGGGGCGATGCTGCTACCATGCAGCTGCACACCCAGCTGCTGGCCGGCGACCCGCTGCTGCAGCAGCTCTATAAAGTACTGTCCGACAGTATTTACCAGTTTCACGCAAATAAAGTTTAGGTAATAAAAGCTATTTTTGCAGGCTTCCAACAATCAAGGTATCGTAATGAACGTTCTATCACTTTTTAAGCCTGTTACCACATTTGTGCTGGATGTAGATGGTGTGCTTACCGATGGCACCGTGCTGCTGCTGCCCGGCGGTGAAATGTCGCGGAAAATGAGTATAAGAGATGGGTATGCGCTGCAGCTGGCCGTAAAAAAGGGCTACCGGGTGGTGGTTATTTCAGGCGGCAGGTCTGAAAGCACACTGAAGCGCCTGCAGGGTTTGGGCATAAAAGATATATACCTGAACGTTACAGATAAAGAGGAGTGCCTGCAGGATTATGTACTGGAGCACAACCTGCGGTGGGAAGAGCTGCTGTACATGGGCGACGATATACCGGACTACCGCTGCATGCAAATGGTGGGCCTGGCCGTGTGCCCTGCCGATGCGGCGCCGGAGATCAAAAGCATATGCCGGTACATATCTCCCATCACCGGCGGTAACGGTTGCGTGCGTGATATACTGGAAAAAGTGCTGAAGCTGAACGGGCACTGGGAAATTGACGAAACCATTGCTTCCAGGTAGCCAGCGCAAGCCTGCCAACTATTTATAATCATGTAGAATTTTATGAAACTACTGGCTGCATTTTTTAAGCTCATCCGTTATCCCAACCTGATATATATAGGGCTAACGCAGTTTTTGCTGCAATACTGTGTGGTGGCGCCCGTACTGGCCGGCAGTGGAGAGCAGCCTTCCCTTTCGTGGCTGTGTTTTGTACTGTTATGCATTTCTACCATACTGGTGGCGGCCGGCGGGTACATTATAAACGATTATTTTGATATTAACATAGACATTGTTAACAAGCCGGAAAAGATGGTGCTGGACAAGATCATCAGCCGGCGGTGGGCAATGGCCTGGCACACCATATTTAATATGGCGGGGGTATCTATCGGGTTTATCGTGGCCTGGAAAATAGGGCAGATATACCTGGGATTTACGCAGGTGCTGTGCTCCCTGCTGCTATGGTTTTACTCTACCTCTTTTAAACGGCAGGTGCTCATTGGCAATGTGGTGATTTCGCTACTGACAGCCCTGTCTGTTGTTGTGGTGGGTTTTTATGAAAAGCAGATATATGAAAGCCTGGAGGCGATTATGTCGCCGGCAGGGCGTAAGCTCATACAAATCATTGGCGTGTATGCGTTGTTTGCGTTTATCATATCCATGATACGGGAGATAGTAAAAGACCTGGAAGATATGATAGGCGACAGTAAAGACGGCTGCCGCACCATTCCCATTGTATGGGGCGTGCTGCCCGCCAAACGCTTCTGCTTTGCGTTGCTGCTGCTGCTGCAGGTGCTGCTGCTGCTGGTAGATATACGGGTAGGTATACTGGGCTGGTATTTTGCCGTGGCCTACCTGCTGGTACTGGTGCAGGCGCCGGCTGTTTATATCTGGGTGCTGTTAAAAAAAGCGCATTTGCCGGAGCATTACCATAAAGTAAGCTCTCTCATTAAGTGGGTCATGCTCACGGGCATTTTGTCCATGATATTCTTTAAAATCTATCATTAATGTACCAGGGAAAAAGTGTGGTATTGGCATCCCAGTCGCCCCGGCGCAAACAGCTGCTGGAGCAGGCGGGTATTCCATTTGAGGTAAAGGTGGTGGAAACCGCGGAAACATTTCCGCCGGATATGCCGGTGCCCGAAGTGCCGTTGCACATTGCCCGGCAAAAGGCCGCTGCCGTTACCGCCTTGTGCACGGAAAACGATATTATTATTGCGGCAGATACGGTTGTGGTGCTGGATAATATTATTATTGGCAAACCCAAAGACCGGGACGACGCTATCCGTATTTTAACCGCCCTGGGCGGGCGCACCCACCTGGTAATTACCGGTGTGGTTATAAAGCAGGGCAGCCGGGAATATGCATTTTCCAAAACTACGGAAGTGCATTTTAAGCCTCTTACCCATGCGCAGGTAGTTTATTACATAGATCACTATAAGCCCTATGATAAAGCCGGCGCCTATGCCATACAGGAATGGATTGGCGCGGTAGGCATTGACCGTATTGACGGCTGCTTTTATAATGTAATGGGCCTGCCGGTAAGCAGGGTAGTGGAGGAACTGGGGAAATGGAACGGCAATGGCGCCGGGACCGGCGGAAAAATGTAAAATCATCAATGTAAAATCTAAAATGTAAAAGTAAAGCTCCGCGAACATAAGCCTGCAACCCGTTTCGCGGCATTTTACTTTTACATTTTACATTTAATATTTTACATTTTATATTCTTTCGGGGGTTATTCCAGCACCAGCAGGTTCACATCTTTATTCTGCAACCAATCATTTTCTTTCAGCTTCTGCAGGTTTATAACCCCTACCACGTAGCGATAGGTGGGCGACTCGTATTTCTCCGAAATGTTGTAAAAGGCGGTAAGGTCCACCTGGTCCGGTGTTTTGTAACGCAGGTATACTTTCAGCTGCACATCATTGGTAAATGCCGGCTGGTTGGATTGTTTGATTTTTTTATACTCGTAACGGTAATTGTACAACAGCGCAGAAATGTCAGACAGCACTGCGCTGCCGGTGGCGGTACCGCCCGCGCCTTTGCCTACAAAAAACTGTTTATCGGTAAAGGCGCTTTCCAGCAGCACGCCGTTGTACTCATTGTACACGTCATACAGCAGGTTATGCTCTTTAATAAGGTGCGGCAGCACATAGGCAAATACATTACCGTTCTGCCGGCGGCAGTTGCCAATGAGCTTAACAGTACAATCGCGCTGGCGGGCAAACTGTATGTCAAAATCGTTCAGGTGGTGAATGCCGAAGTTGAATACTTCCTCTGGCTTTACAAAGGTGCCAAAGGCATGCAGCAGCAGTATCACTATTTTAAACTTAGGATCAAAGCCTTCTATGTCCAGCGTAGGATCTGTTTCTGCAAAGCCCAGCTCCTGGGCCTGTTTAAGGGCATCCTCAAAGCTTAATCCTTCTTCAAATATTTTCGTAAGTATATAATTCGTAGAGCCATTGCAGATACCTTCTACAGCATTCAGCAGGTCGTTATCATAATACTCTTCGAGGTTGCGTATAATAGGAATGCTGGCGCAGCTGGAGGCTTCATACAGGAAAGGCACTTTGTTTTCAACCTGCAGCTGGTACAGGGCCGGCAGGTTTTCTGCGATCATGCGCTTACTGGCGCTTACCACTGCTTTGCCGTTGCGCAGCGCGGTGCTCACAATTTCAAAGGCGGCTTCTGTGTCGTTGATCAGCTCTACTACTACGTCAATAGTGGGATCCTGCAGTATTTCATTCTTATCGGTAGTAAAATAGCTCATGTCTATGGGACGAGCCTTGTTAGGATCTTTGATACAGATTTTTTTGATACGGGCGTTGATGCCTTTTGTACGGTTCAATACTTCGTAAAGTCCCTGTCCTACACAGCCAAATCCAAAGATACCCAGGTTAATGTTCTTACTTTCCATAGTTTTTTTAATCGCTTAATGCTGCACGCGCAACGTTTTTTACGTGTTGCGTTACTTGTTTAGCGTGCTATTGTAAAACGGTAATTTGTTTGCCAGATGGTTGGTTTAATTTATCTAAAGCCTGTTTAAGGTCGGCAATCAGGTCATCTGCATCTTCAATGCCAACGGACAGGCGTATGCAGCTATCCTGCAGGCCGGCGTGCTTGCGGAAGTCTTCCGGTATGTTGCGGTGCGTCATGGTAGCCGGGTGGTCCAGCATGCTTTTTACGCCGCCAAAGCTTTCTGCCAGCTTAAACAGGCGGGTGGCATTTACAATGCGGATGGCATTTTTGATATTGTCGCTTTTCAGTGAAAAGCTCACCAGCGCGCCATACAGCTTTTGCTGTTTGCGGGCAATGTGGTGGTTTTTATGTGTGGCCAGCCCGGGATAAAACACCTTGTCTACCGCCGGGTGTGTGGCCAGCCAGCCGGCAATGGCCATGGCGTTGCTGCATTGTTTTTCCAGGCGCAGGCACAGTGTTTCAATGCCTCTTATGGTAAGCCAGGCCTCAAACGGGCTGAGAATGCTGCCGGAAATGTTCTGGTTAAAGCGCAGCTGGTCTGCCAGGGATTTATTGTTCACCACTACCAGGCCTGCAATTACATCGGTATGGCCCGCCAGGTATTTGGTGGCGCTGTGTATCACAATATCGGCGCCCATGGGAATGGGCTGCTGCAGCAACGGCGTGCATAAGGTATTATCTACCACCAGCAGGGTATTATGCTGCCGCGCTATTTTGCTGATGGATTTTATATCAGATATTTTGAGCGTGGGATTGGTGGGCGACTCCAGCCATATGAAACGTGTTTGCGGCGTAATAGCGGCCGACAGGTTATCAATGTTGCTGGTGTCGGTAAATTTCACCTTAATGCCAAAACGCTCTATCAGGTGGTTAAACATCTGGAAAATGCCGCCGTAGGTGTCTTCAACGGCCAGTATTTCATCGCCTGTTTTTAAGAGCTTCAGCACCGCATCTATAGCGGCCATGCCGCTGGCAAAGGCAAAGCCGGCGTAACCTTCCTCCAGCGTGCAAATGAGGTTCTCCAGCACTTTACGGGTAGGGTTGTTGGCGCGCGAAAACTCAAAGCCCTTATTTATGCCGGGCGATTCCTGCACAAAGGTGGAGGTTTGATAAATAGGAACGGAGATGGCGCCTGTAAGCTCATCTACCGGGATGCTATGAATGAGTTGCGTAGCTGTTTTCATGCAAAAGCTCTTTGTTGATTAACTTACCCGGAAAGGAGTAACGGAAATTAAAAAGGGGCCCTTCCATAAGTTGGAAGAGCCCCTTTAAATATTGTGCGGGAAGAATTACCTCTGCCAACTTATCTTTCCCCGGTTATGCACCAGGGCAGGAATTAGCACCTTTTTCCGTGCAAATGAAGCACCGGATTGGTTGCTAAGGCATCGCAGGGCCAAGTCCCTCCGCCTTTCTGGATAAGTGATGTTTAAGAACTGGGTGCAAAGGTAACGGTACTTTTGTGAAATTTCCAAATTTTGAAAATCGGAAAAGAAGGAATAAATTGCTAAAAATTTTAGCAGAGAGAGTTTGATTGTTGACCTTTAAAATTACCAAAACAATGATCGCAAGCGTTAGCCCATTACTAACAGAGGATTTATTTCAGCACATCTGGAAGTTTCGTTTGTTCAGAACAAACGGTTTAACAACAATAGACGGCGTACCGGTGGAAATACAGCATCCGGGCCAGCATAACCTGCATGCAGGGCCTGATTTTACAGCTGCCCGGATAAAGATAGGCAATACGCTGTGGGCAGGTAATGTGGAGCTGCATGTGCGTACTTCCGACTGGTACCGGCACGGGCACCAGCATAATGGTCAATATAGTAATGTAATACTACACGTGGTATTTGAACACGACGTGGAGTTTTATGATACCGACCATATGCCGCCCTGCATATCACTGGAGCGGCAAATCCCGAAAGTATTGTTAACCCGCTATGAGAAATTCCGGCAGTCATCCGTGTTTGTACCCTGTGAATATAATGCCGGTCAGGTGCCGGACCTGATCTGGCATAACTGGAAAGAGCGGCTGCTGATAGAACGCTGGGAGCGCAAAACCACCACCCTGCATACCTGGCTGCTGCAAACCAGGTATAACTGGGAGGAGGTATGCTACCGGGCCATTGCACAAAGCTTTGGCCTGCCGGCAAATGCGGCAGCGTTTTTACAGCTGGCGCAAACGCTGCCGCATAACCTGCTGGCCAGGCACCGCACCAGCCTTTTACACCTGGAAGCATTGTTGTTCGGGCAGGCTGGTATGTTACAGGAGCCATTTGAAGATGAATATTCCTGCGCCTTGCAGCAGGAGTATGCTTATTTGCGGCATAAGTATAAGCTGCAGCCCATGCCTGCCCATTTATGGAAATGGCTGCGTATGCGGCCCGCCTCATTTCCTACCCTGCGCATTGCCACCCTGGCTGCCTTGCTGCATAAAACGCCCCATCTTTTTTCAAGGATATTGGAAACAGCAACCATTACCGGGTTTGAGCAGCTGTTTTCTGTACAGCCCTCTGCATACTGGCACGGGCATTACCATCTCGATGGGCCGCTTACCCAAACACATTGCCCCGGAAAGCTGGCCGTACATAACATACTTATCAATACCATATTACCCCTGCTGTTCCTGTACGGAAAAGAGAAAGGCCTGAGCTACTACCAGGATCGCGCCCTGGACCTGATAGCGCAGCTGCCGGCAGAGGAGAACCGGATTACACAAGGTTGGGAGAATATGGGCATAACCCTGCAAAACGCGCTGGATTCACAGGCGCTGCTGCAGCTAAAGCAGTATTACTGTGATGAAAGGCGCTGCCTGGAGTGCGCTATTGGCGCCAAGCTGCTGAGGCAGGGCATTTTCTGAGAGGGCAGCCATGAAATAAAAGGCTACCAGTTAAACGTAACATCCTGCAATATATCCGGATGCACGCTTTTAGCCACCGGGCAGGTAAGGGCCGCTTTTTCCAGGATGGTTTTTTCCTTGCTGCCCAGGTTGTGATTGGCCGGAAAGTCAAAAATCACTTTTACGCCAGTAATGCGGCGGGGCTCTGTACCCATGATCTTTTGTATACTAACCTGGGTGCCGTCAATATTCCAACCCTGGTCGCGCGCTTTAATGCCCATAATGGTAAGCATGCAGGAGCCCAGGGCAGTAGCCACCAGGTCGGTAGGCGAAAAACGTTCGCCCTTGCCGTTATTGTCTACCGGCGCATCGGTTTCTATTATAGAGCCGCTTTGCAGGTGGGTTGCCGTAGTGCGTAAGCTGCCGCTGTATATGATCCTGGAGGTTTGCATATGATAATAGTTTTATGTAGTTAAAAAGCCAGCCGGTTTAATTAAAATGTAAATTAAGCTCATTTTTTATAATGGCAGGCGCCTATTTATATGTGCACGAAAAATCATGTAAGTTTGTAACAATAAATGAAAACCCGCGTTATTATATGGAGTGCAACGGCGCAAGGGAGAGTTTCGGATTTTCATTACATTTGATACAAATAGCCCAATTACTGTGAAAAAATTACACTTATTCCTGTTCTTATTATTAGTGGCAGGCAGCCTGCATGCCCAATCCGATAAAGAAGCCAAAAAGAAGGAGCGGGAGGAACGGAAGCTGAAACGTATTTCCCTGTTCCGGGAGTTGGAAGAAGGCGAAAATAACTATGACCGGGAATTTTCTATGGGCGGCCGGTTAAATACAGATGGTTGGAGCGGTTTCCTGGAGCTGGGTTACCGCAAGAACCGGAAAATAGTGAATTACTTCCAGTTTGAATTTGCCGAAAAGAAAGATCCAAAGGAAGATAAAAAGCCCGGCGCATTTGTACCGGTAGGAGATTTTGCTTACTCCGAAAAGCCTTATATCTACGGTAAGCGAAATAACTTTTACCAGGCCAAGCTGGGCATAGGCCAGCGTTACCTGATAGGCGGCAAAGGCAACAAGAACGGGGTAGAGGTGAACGCCATTTATTACGGCGGCCTTTCCATAGGACTAATGAAGCCTTATTACCTGAAAGTAGAAACCCCCAACGGGGACGTAAAAGATATTAAATATGGTACGGACCCTGACCTGGACACTGCCTTTATTACCCCTTCCAAAATCATAGCCGGCGGGGGCTTTGGCAAAGGCTGGGGCGAGCTTTCAGTGGTGCCCGGCCTGCATGCAAAGGCGGGCCTGCGGTTTGACTGGGCCAAGTTTAATGAAGTAGTGAGCGCCCTTGAAATAGGGGTGAACGCTGAATACTATACCAAGAACGTTCCCATCCTGGTGTACCAGGACGGAAAAAAATTCTTTTTTAACGCTTACCTGAGCCTGCAGTTCGGTAAGCGGTGGGATAAAAAGTAAGCTTTTTTAAGAAGGTTGTATTGTTAAAAGGTTGATTATCTGACCGGTATTAGCCACCTAACGGTATAACCTTTTTTAGTGAATAATAGGTACCTTTGTTGCTCTAAAGAAAGGAGTTAGCGATGCAAGAACAAACAGCATGTGGAACACCGGCAGCAGCCCCCAAAACCAAGAAACCTGACTGGCTGCGTGTGAAATTACCAATAGGAGAGAGTTACAAACAGGTGCGCAACCTGGTTGATACCCATAAATTACATACGATCTGTGAAAGCGGTAACTGTCCTAACATGGGAGAATGTTGGGGCGCCGGTACCGCTACCTTTATGATACTCGGCAACATCTGCACCCGCAGCTGCGGCTTTTGCGCCGTGGCCACCGGCCGGCCTGAGGCGGTAGACTGGGACGAACCCCAACGTGTGGCAGAGGCTATTTACCTCATGAAGGTAAAGCATGCCGTAATAACTTCTGTAGACCGTGATGAGCTGAAAGACGGCGGCTCCATTATCTGGGCCAATACCATTAAAGCCATCCGCGCGCTGAACCCCGAAACCACCCTGGAAACACTGATTCCCGATTTCCGTGGCCAGTGGGAGAACCTGCAACGCATTATTGACGTAGCCCCCGAGGTAGTATCTCATAACCTGGAAACCGTAGAAAGGCTTACCAAACAGGTACGCATACAGGCCAAATACCACCGCAGCCTGGAAGTGATACGCCGGCTGAAAGAAGGCGGCATGCGCACTAAAAGCGGTATTATGCTGGGCCTGGGCGAAACCAGGGAAGAAGTGATACAGGCCATGCAGGACCTGTACGATAACGGGGTAGATGTAGTTACCCTGGGCCAATACCTGCAGCCTACGCCCAAACACTTGCCGGTAGTGCGCTTTGTGCATCCCGATGAGTTTGCCGAGTACCGTGAAATCGGTTATGCCATGGGTATTGATTATGTAGAATCCGGTCCGCTGGTACGCTCGTCCTATCATGCAGAAAAGCACATCTATAGCGGCCGTAACAAATGATCTCTTGTTAAATAGGTATTTAACCACTTAACCATATATCCATACAAATTTGGAAACCATTGCTATCTTTGCGTAGCATTTAAAAAACCTAAAACCTACCTGATACGCAGTTGGGACATCGCCCAACAGTTTAGCAACCTTAATAGCGGGCTATTAGCGGATTAATATTTCGTTAATACAACTTTTTTGTAATAACTGTGTAGTTTATTACGAACGGGCGTACATATAACCATTTACGGCGCCCGTTGTTATATACTGATTGGATAAGATGAATTGATCGTTAAATATGAAAAAAACACTTTACCTGGCGATGATAATAGGTATGGCAATCCATACTACTTATACATACGCACAGCAATTACCAGATTCATTATTGCCCGATGCCAATTTACGTGATTGTATCAAGTATGCACTATCTCACCAGCCGGTAGTAAGGCAATCCATGATAGATGAAGCGATCACTGAGGCAACTATCAAAAGTAAGCTCGCAGACTGGTATCCGCAGATAGGCCTGGACTATAACCTCCAGCATTACCTGCAGGTGCCCACCAGCTATTTTAACGGCAGCCCTATTAAGGCAGGAGTGGCAAACAACTCTACCGTAGGTTTTTCCCTCACCCAAAACCTGTTTAACCGGGATGTGCTGCTGGCCAGCCGCACGGCAAGGGATGTACGCCGGCAGGCCAAACAAAATACCGCCGCTAACCAGATTGATGTAATCACCAATGTAAGTAAAGCCTACTATAATGTGCTGCTTACAAAACGCCAGATAGCAGTGCTGGAAGAAGATATTATACGCCTGGAACGCAGCCAGCAGGACGCTTATAACCAATACCAGGGCGGTATTGTAGATAAAACAGACTATAAGCGGGCCAATATTTCACTGAACAACGCCAAAGGGCAGCGCAAAACCGCACAGGAACAGCTGAACGCCGCTTATGCCCAGCTGCGCCAGCTGATGGGCTACCCCACCACCGGCGAGCTGAAGCTGGTAGACGATACGGTGCAAATGGAAAGCGAAGTATCACTTGATACGGCCGTTACCGTTACCTACGAGAACCGTATAGAATACCAGCTGCTGCAAACCCAGCAACGTTTGCTGCAGGCAGAGCTTACCTATAATAAATGGAGCTTTTTGCCCAGCGTATCGGCCTTTGCCAACTATAACGCCGTGTATCTGAACAATGAATTTTCCAAACTGTACAACAACAATTTTCCCAACTCCCTGTTTGGGCTAAGGCTGTCTGTTCCCATTTTCCAGGGCACCAGGCGCATTCAGAACATAAGGGCCGCAGAGCTGGAGCTGAAACGGGCCGATTGGGATTTTGCGGCGTTGCGCAGCCAGATCAATACGGAATATACACAGGCCATGGCCGCTTACAAAAGTAACTTTTACAACTATACGCTACAGCGTGAGAACATGCAGGAAGCCCGTGAAGTGTATGACCTTATTTCCCTGCAATACAAGGAAGGCGTTAAAACCTACCTGGAAGTAATAACTTCTGAAACAGACCTGCGCGCAGCACAGCTGAACTATTTTAACGCATTGTATGAGGTGCTGTCCAGCAAAATAGACCTGGAAAGAGCATTGGGAACATTAACCGCTAACGCTAATTATTAAAAAGATAACCGGAACGGCTGGCCCTCACAACGCCCGCCGGCCAATCAGCAAGACAAACGATTATCAGATGAAAAATGAATTCGTAGTTATTATTTGCGCTTTAGGCATGCTTTCATGGACCGCCTGTAAAGGTCCGGCTCAAAAAGGAGCCCCCGCTATGCCGCCTACACCCGTGAATACTGTGGTGGTGCAAGAGGCGCCTGCCATTTATTATGATAAATATCCCGCTACGGTAGTTGCCCTTAACTCCGTAGAGCTGCGTGCGCAGGTATCTGGTTTTATTACCGGCATTTTCTTCAAAGAAGGGGAAGTAGTGCCCAAAGGCAAAGCGCTGTATGAGATAGACCGCCGCAAGTATGAAGCAGCTGTTCGCCAGGCAGAGGCCAATATTATGAGCGCCAGGGCCAACCTGAACCGCGCGCAGAAAGATATGGACCGCTATCAGCGCCTGGCCGAGCAGGATGCCATTGCCCGCCAAACGCTGGATAACGCTACTGCCACACTGGAAACCAACCGCAGCCAGCTGGCTGCTGCAGAAGCCAGCCTGCTGGCCGCCCGCACTGACCTGGACTATTCCGTGATCAATGCGCCGTTCACCGGCCGTATTGGTATATCACAGGTAAAGCTGGGCGCACAGGTAAGCCCCGGCTCAACACTGCTGAACACTATTTCCAGCGAAAATCCCATAGGGGTTGATTTTGTGGTGAATCAAACAGAGATAGGCCGCTTTGCAAATATGCAGGGTAAAACCATTCCCGCATCAGACAGCACTTTCCGCCTGCAGCTGCCCGATGGCAGCTTGTATAAACATGCCGGCAAAATAATAGCTATTGACCGTGGGGTAGATGCCCAAACAGGCACCATTAAAGTAAGGATAGAGTTTGAAAACCCGAACGATGAGCTGAAAGATGGTATGAGCTGCGTATTGAACGTACTCAACGACCTTTCGGGCCAGCGCGTTATCATCCCTTACAAAGCCGTAACAGAGCAGATGGGCGAGTTCTTTGTGTTTGTGGCAAAAGATTCTATTGCAGTAGAACGTAAGGTGCACCTGGGCCCCAAGATGAGGGACCAGGTAGTGGTAACAGACGGTGTTGCGCCCGGCGACCAGCTGATCACCGAAGGTTTCCAGCGTTTGCGCGACAGCGGCCGTATACAAATAGGCACACCACCACAGCAGGGCGGCGCCAAACATTAAGAAGTGAAAAGTGAACGGTGAAGTAAAACCGATTGAATCAACAGAAGAAAACGATCATGATTGCAGATACTTTTATACGCAGACCAGTAACCGCTATAGTAATTGCTATTGTATTGGTGATGGTAGGCATATTGGCAATGACCACCCTGCCGGTAGGGCAATATCCTGATATTACGCCGCCTACCGTACAGATCTCCGGCACCTATACCGGCGCCGATGCCCAAACCGTGGAGCAAACCGTGGCCACGCCAGTAGAAGTGCAGGTGAACGGTACACCGGGTATGACCTACCTGCAAAGTAACAGTACCAGTAATGGCGCCGTAAGCATGACGGTGAACTTTGAAATAGGTACGGACATTAATATTGCTGCGCTGGATGTGCAAAACCGCGTAGGTATTGCGCAGCCTACCCTGCCACAGGAAGTACAACGTTTGGGCCTGATAGTAAGAAAGCGTAACCCCAGTATATTAATGCTGGTGGCCATGTACTCACCTAAAGGTACACACGACATCACTTTCCTGGATAACTATACCAACATTTTCGTAAAAGACGCATTGCTGCGTGCAAAAGGCGTGGGTGATATTTTTACCCGTGCAGATGATTTCAGTATGCGGGTATGGCTAAAGCCCGATAAGCTGGCTGAAATGGGCGTTACCGCCAATGAGGTAAGAGCCGCCATACAGGAGCAGAATGCGCAGATAACAGCCGGTACCGTAGGTGCGCCGCCGCAGCAAACAGGGCAAACCTTTGAATACACCATCCAGGTAAAAGGCCGCCTGGTTACCAAAGAGGAGTTCGGCAATATTATTATCAAAACCCGGCCGGACAATGGCAACATTGTATACCTGAAAGACGTAGCCCGTTTGGAATTAGGTAAGTTCAACTACGCCAGCAACTCTTATGTAGATGGTAAACGCGCCTCTTACCTGCTGGTGTACCAGGCGCCGGGCAGCAACGCTATTGAAACAGCCAAGAATGTGTACGCCGTTATGGAGCAGCTGAAGAAGCAGTTTCCTGCAGATGTGGCTTATGTAGTCCCGTTTGAGTCTGTTTCCGTAATCCAGGTGTCTATTCATGAGGTGGTGGAAACCCTGCTCGAAGCCCTGGCGCTGGTAGCAGTAGTGGTATTCCTGTTCCTGCAAAGCTGGCGCGCTACGCTTATACCCCTGCTGGCCATACCGGTATCTATTATTGCAACATTCATCTTTTTTATACCGCTGGGCTTTACCATTAATACCTTAACCCTGTTTGGTTTTGTGCTGGCCATTGGTATAGTGGTGGACGATGCCATTGTGGTGGTGGAAGCGGTGCAGCATAATATTGACCACGGGCGAATGTCGCCAAAAGAGGCAACGTCGCAGGCCATGAAGGAAATATCCGGGCCGGTAATTGCTATTGCGCTGATATTGGCCGCGGTGTTTGTACCCGTAGGTTTCATACCTGGCATAGTAGGCCGCCTGTACCAGCAGTTTGCCATTACCATTGCCATTTCCGTGCTTATCTCCGCATTTGTGGCCCTGTCGCTAACACCGGCGTTGTGTACCATGATATTGCGGCCCATGCACCTTGATAAAGACTCCAAAGGTTTAAACCAGTTCTTTTACCGGTTTAACCGCTGGTTTACGCATACAACCTCCCGCTACACTGTAGGGGTAAAGAAAAGCATACGCTGGTCGCGGTATGTAATGATATTGCTGCTGTGCATATGCATAGGCGCCGTATTACTCTTCCGCAGCAAGCCTACCGGCTTTATACCTACGGAAGATGAAGGCCGCGTGTACATTACGTTTGACCTGCCGGAATCTTCCTCCACACAGCGTACCGTGGCTGTAATGAGCCAGATGATGAAGGTGCTGGACAGCGTGCCTGCTATTGGCCACTATGCTGCGCTGGGTGGTTTAAACGTGGTTAACTTTGCCACCAAATCCAACAGTGCTACCATTTTCTGCCAGCTGAAGCCCTGGGATCAGCGTAAGAAAAAATCCGACCAGATATTTGGGCTGGTGGCACAGCTGCAGCAAAAGCTTTCGCGCTTTAAGGAAGCTAACGTAGTGGTAATTCCGCCGCCGGCCATTCCCGGTTTGGGCCAAACAGGCGGTTTCTCGTTTGTGCTGCAGCAGCGCGGCGGTACAGATATTAAGCAGTTTGAAAGCGTGCTGCAGAAGTTTACCGCTGCCGTTAACCAGCGGCCGGAAATATCCCGCGCCTTCTCCTTTTTTACCGCCCGTACGCCTGGCTACGAGCTGCAAATAGACCGTGAGAAAGCCAAGAAGCTGGGTGTGCAGATCTCTGATATTGCCACTGCGCTGCAAACCTACATGGGTAGCGCCTATATCAATGACTTTACCGTGTATGGCCGTAACTTCCGCGTGGTAACGCAGGCCGACTCCAGCTACCGCGGTGACATTAAAGACCTGGAGCAGTTTTACGTACGCAACCAGGCCGGCAGCATGGTGCCGTTAAGCGCTTTAACCAGCTATAAGGTGATAGAAAGCGCGCCGGTTATTTCCCACTATAACCTGTTCCGTTCCGCGGAAATAAACGGTAGCCCGGCGCCGGGTTACAGTAGTGGCGATGCTATTAACGCGTTAAAGGAAGTGGCGGCGCAGGTGCTGCCGGAAGGCTACGGGTACGAGTTCTCCGGCTTAAGCCGTGAGGAAATACTCTCCGGCTCCAAAACAGTGTACATTTTTGCGTTATCCATCGTGTTCGTGTTCCTGTTCCTGGCAGCATTGTATGAAAGCTGGGCAGTGCCTTTCTCAGTATTGCTGGCCGTACCTATTGGTATGTTTGGCGCAATATTGGTGCTTACTTTCCTGCCTAACCTGAGCAATAATGTATATGCGCAGATTGGTATGATTACGTTGATAGGTTTGGCCGCCAAAAACGCCATATTGATCGTGGAATATGCCAAAGAACGTGTGGACAGGGGGATGGAGCTGGTAACCGCTACGGTAGAAGCAGCCAAGCTGCGTTTACGCCCCATTGTGATGACCTCCATGGCGTTCCTGCTGGGCATATTGCCGCTGGTGCTGGCATCCGGCGCAGGCGCAGAAGCGCGTAAAACCATGGGTTGGACAGTACTGGGCGGTATGTTCACCGCTACTTTCCTGGCTATTTTTATTGTACCGGTGCTGTTTGTGATTATTACCCGCATTGCTTATGGTAAAGACAAGCTGCAGAAACTGAGAGAGAATTATAATGCCATACCTGACCACGATGTGCAGGTTGGTTAAGTTTTGATAGATTTAAGTACAGTGTTTTAAGTAAGGGGCGCTCCGTTGGGGGCGCCTTTTTTTTGAGTGGTAAGCAGCGTATTTATTCTGCTGCTGAATCGTCTATCCCACGCTTGTTCCCGTTTTCGTCAAACTCCTGTCCCAGCATCCATTCCGTATAGCCTACCATGTACAGCGCGCCTATTATTACCGGGCTGATAGTAACATAAAAGAAGGTTTCCGATTGCCTTTCAAAGAACAGCGCGCAGGCAATGCCAAAAACTAAAAGCAGGGCGCCAATGCGGCGCGACATATAAGAGGCATAAGCATTGGCAGCATGCCAGGTATCTATATTACGGGTGGAGTAAAAGCTGCGGTAACCATACCAGGTTTTTATACTTTTTGGCGGGTAACGGTGTATAAAATAACCCATAAAAAGGAACAGTGCACCTGCCAGCAAACTGGCATTGCAAAATGTGCTATGCAGCAGTGTTGTCATGAGCGGCATTTAATGTTGTTAAAAGATACGAAAAAAAGGGCTGACCTGTATTACCGGGCCAGCCCTGTGGGCTATAATTAACAGGATGTTATTTATTGCTGTTTGCTATCCTTTTTCTTAAACAGGCCATTGAGGGTGTTCTTTAAAGTTTGCTGAGCCTGTTTACCGGCGTCTTTGGCCGGCTCTTTACCAGTAGTATCTTTTTGCCCGCTCAGCTGTTTTGCCAGCTGGTCTTTTATTGCATTGGCGGCGTTGCTCTTCATCTGGTTCAGAGTATCTTTCACAGCGCTTTTAACGGTGTCTATTTTATCTTTTACAGCGGCAGTGGCCTGGTCTTTCACATTGGCGGCCAGGCTGGAGGCGGTTTCCTGCAGGTCTGTTTTATAAGTGGGTTTGGTAATGCTGCCGCCCAGCAGCACCTGCAGGTGTACGCTGTCACTTACGTTAACAGGTATACCTTTATTGCCGGCCTGTGTAACCAGGTTATTGATCAGGGAGTTGGCCTGTGCGCCCATAATGCTGCGGGGCAGGGCCAGCTGCAGGGTATAGGCCAGCGACTGGTCAAAGCCGTGAGAGCCCTGTACGGCCATATTTACATCGCTTATTTTAACCTTGAAGGGGTTCACCTTTACCCGGCCGTTTTCAAAGGCAAAATAGGTTTTAATATCCCGCAGCGAAACATCTTTCAGCTGGCTAACATTCAGCTGGCTGGCCAGCTGGTCAAGCGGGGCAAACTTTTTAAGGAAGCCTTCTATCAGCAACAGGTTACCGTTGCCGTTCAGGGTGTTTAACACGGGCATCATATCCTTACCCAGCTTGCCCTGCAGGCTTAGCTGCGAGCTGATTTTACCGGACAGGAACTGGCCTATGGGCATTAATTTCTGTACAGTGTTAAATGCATTAAAGGTTTGCTGCACGTCCAGGTCCTGCACGTTATAGGCCAGATTAATATCCGGGTGCTGTTTGCTTTCTTTGGTGCTGTAGCTGCCGTTTACCTCCATGGTGCCCTGCAGGGCATTGGCTTTTATTTGCTGCAATGTTACGGTTTGATCTTTTATCTGCAGGCTGCCGGTAACATTGGTCATATCCAGCTTATCGTAGTGCACCTTACCTACCTGCGCCTGCAGGCCCAGGTTAAGGTTGCCGGGTACGGCAAAGGGTGCTGCCGCTGCTGTATCTGCGGTGGCGGCAGTGTTGGCGGCAGCAGGAGCGGTGCCCATCCATTTATCCAGGTTCACCTCATCTGCTTTCATATTCAGCTTACCATCCAGCGGCTGGTTCTTGAACATATAGGCCAGCAGGTTGTTCACCTCACCATTTGCCTGGAAGTTGGTGCCCATATACTGCCCGTCAAACTTTTCCACGGTTACGTTGCGCGGGTTAAATTTCAGGGAAAGGTTGTTCACCTTTACGCCATCGGGATAATCTTTGCTGCGGTACAGCAGGTTGTTCACCAGCAAAGCGCCGGCAGCATAAAATTTATCGTACTGCTGTTTTTCAATGGCGCTCATGTTGCCTTTTGCGCTAATATCGGCATCCAGCAGGCCGGTCAGCTGGGTACCATCTTCCAGCTTAATGAACTGGCTTACTTTGGAAAGGTCCAGCCGGCCTTTGGCGGCGCCATCTACATACATGTCAGATACCGGTGTTTTTACCAGCAGGCGCAGGTCCAGCGGCGTGTTATCCATTTCCAGGTGGGCGGCAGGCATATCTACTACGGTATGATCAGGCACGCCATCCGGGTTACTAACGTTAACGGATAATTGAATATTCTTAACAGGCTTGGGCAGGTCGGGGTACTGGAAAAAGCCATTCTTTACGTTCAGGTGCAGGCCAAAAGCCGGCATTTGCGTGGGGCTGTAGGTGCCCTTTGCAAAACCGTCAAAGGCGGCGGCGCCTTCTGTTTTAATACTGTTAAAGCTTTGGGTGTACATAACAGGCACCAGCGAAAGAAGGTCTTTAAAGCTGGTAGAAGGCGCTTTAAAGCTCAGATCCATACCATAGGTGCTGTCGTTCACCAGCTGAAAGTAGCCCTGTACGGCCAGCTCCAGCTTGTTAAGCCATGCTTTGCCGTTCTTGAAGGTATAGGTGTTGGTTTTATTATCTACGCTAATATCCGCATCAATTTTCGCCTGTGTGCCGGCCAGGTAGGGCACCAGCCCGTAGCGGTAGGTTACCGCATCGGCGGTGGTGCTGGTTTCCAGGGTAAACAGGTCCTGGGTAAAATCACCTTTTCCCTCATGGTTCAGGTGTTCTATGATGGCCTGCATATTACCCTGCTGATCATCGTAATTCACATAGGCGTCGGTGATGCTGTAGCTTTGCAGGCTCATGGAAAATTTGGAAGCAGCTGTATCTGCGGCGGCCTGCGTGGTATCTGGTTTGGTAATGTTCCAGTTCGCATCGCCGTTGGCGTGCACAATGGCATGTATGCGGGGCTGCTCCAGTGAAACATTGTATATTTCCATGGTGCCGCCTTTAATAACGCTCATCAGGTTGAGGGCAGCATCAATTTTTTTAACGGCTACCAGCGTATCGCCTTCAAAGGGGGCGATATTTACAATCTGCAGGTCTTCCAAACCCACTGCCAGGCGGGGAAAGTGACGGAACAGGCTAATGTCCGCATCTTTAAAGTCAACCTTAGCTACCAAATGTTTGTTCAGCTCTGTTTTTACAATGGCCATAATCTTATCCTTAAAAAAATAAGGAATGGCAAAAGCAGCTACAATTAGAACAAGC